>JBBQXY010000030.1:0-41293 GCA_038209195.1 Ktedonobacterales bacterium
GTGGAGTTATTGAATTGGATTAAAGCACCCTGCGGGTGCTTTCAGCCATTTCAATACCTCCACAGCTATGAAGTTTAGGCTCTGTGCTGTATCAGGACGATGATCATCGGCAGGGTTTGAGGAGTTGCGCCTTGAGAGGCAAACCATGTCCCTTGCTGTTGCAGGTCATAGACCAGTTTGTAGCTACCAGCCTGTGTGGGTGTACGTAGCGTAATGGGGACCGAGAGGCTTTGACCAGTTGCAACGTCCGCGGAGAGTGTCCCTACGCCACTGACACCAGCAATGGTGGGACTGATCGCGTTGCCGTTGGCATCAAGCCACTGATAACTCAGTGTCACTTGTGCAGAGCCAGTGGCGGGCCAGAGCATCGCGCCTTTGTTTTGTACGGTGACATTGACCTGGATCGTTGCGCCCAGCGGTAATGTAGTCGGCGTGGGCGATGCACTGAGGATCTCGGCGTAGCGCGCGACCTCAACGCTATCGTTGCGCACATGTGCTCCCTTTTGCGAAAAAGCATTGCCGCTCTGCATCATATCCCATTGCAGAGTATACACTCCTGCCTGGGCAGGTGTTTGAACCGTTACATTCAACGCAACAGAAGCGTTGACCGCGACGTCCTGCGGCAACGTGATAGCGTTACCAGTAGCAACAATCTGGTTCTGGTCATTCAACCAACGGTAGACGGCTTGGACTGCACTCGAACCAGTGGCACTCCAGGTAAAGTTACTGCTATTATTGATGGTGACACTCACCGATGAGGTGCTGTTTGGCAACATCGCGGCAGGTGTATTATCAGCAGTCACTGAAAAGCCATAGGTAGGTGTTGGCGTGGGCGATGGGGTCGGGGTTGGTGGTGGGGACGAAAGTCCCGACACGAGGGCAAATTCCATGCCATCGGCTGAAATTTCCAGACCACTTTCGCCCGTGGCATTACTGAGCACGACGTGACCAGCTTGCGCGGCCCTAAAGTAGAAGGTGCCGAGGCTTATCCATTGCGGGCCGGTAGTTTCCCAGCCAAATGGCCCTTGGAACGAGCCAATATGGGATTCGTCGACATAGACGTTATTGGTAATGACCGCGCTAGCGTTGTGGGGGTCTGAGCTATAGACGGTATATGGTGCCCAACTACTACTGGCATGGTTATCGTTCACAAAAGCTCCCACCTCATAGTAGCCATCACCAGGTAAGCGCGGCTGCCAGGTGGCTGTCGCTGTCGCGGAGCCGCTACTAGTGCCAGTGTAGTGCAAATTACCATTGATATCTGTGGAAGTGGTACTGCTGGCCCAACTACCGGAACTGCTCCAACCGCTACTCCCATCGTCAACCATGGTCGCGCCAGGGTAGACCGCACTGCCATTGCCGCTCAAATCGGGTACAGTATAGCTCGTGCCAGCATCACTTACCCATAGGTAGTTATCGGGCACGACATTCGGGTCGGGATAATTTCCTGTCCAGCCAAAGGGGTCGGTCGCGCTCCAGTTGGGGAGATAATACGTCGCCATGTGCAGGTGTGGCCCGGTCGATGAACCTGTGGTGCCACTGGTACCAAGCTGCCATTGCGTGCCAACTTTCTCTCCATAGTACACCGTCAATGCACTCAGATGACCATAAGCGGTGACATAGCCATTGCCATGATCGACGGCGGCCCATAAGCCTAACGCGCTTTGATGATTCGTCGCATCGTACCACCCGGCGCGAATAACGGTGCCAGCCGCAACGCTCAGCACCGATTCAAAGCGCAGGTTCAGATCATAACCATTATGTCCATCATAGCAGTTGACCCCCCCTGTGCAGGAACCAATCGCTACATTCGTCCACTTCGTACCATCGTAGCGCACGAAGATACCGTCATTGACGTACCAAGGCTGATCGTGATCGACAAACGACGTGGTGCGTTGCGGAACAGTTAGATTGCCATAATATGGACGATGCATAAACGGAACCGGCGTACTGGTTGGATTGATGGACGTTGCAAGCACAGCTCCAACCGCCTGCGCAATGCCAAGATGTGTCGCTATCGGCCCCATATATGGCCCAATTGCGAGGGTCGCCAGCCCTACCAGCATCGCGAGCAAAACGACAATGTGTAGATATCCTTGTTTAGCATTCATGGTGTCGCAATTCTTTCATTTCTTCCAATTATTCAAAAGAACATTTTTGTTTGTGTGGGAGAGATGGGTCAATACATCTCACTGAAGCCAAAACGGGACGGGCCGATAAATCGGCGGTGGGCGCGCTAAAGCGGCTCCTACGCTTGCTACATCCTTAAGTGAGATGGGGGCTTTGCTACCCCGTCGCTATAACATTTGTCATAATTGGTGTGTGAATAGGCGTGACTGCTGGTTGCATCTGCTGCATGGTGGCACGAGCCGACCAATAGTGCGGCATACCGCCGATGACGAGATTTGTTGGGTTAGCGGCGGTAAAGGTGATGTGCGCGCTATCACTCGACCAGGCCGGATTAAGGTTAAGTTGCATCCCCGTCTGACTGGTGGAAGCGACCATCCACGCGTGACTTGAAGCAACATCTACCACAGCGATGCCACTTTGTAATGCTTGCATATGTACGTCGGCCTGGTGATTGCTGACGTTGGTACGCACGACATAGGCAATTTTGCTGCTATCGGGGGACCATGCCAGCGTGTAGCCATGACCGCCATCGGTATCAGCCAGGAGGCGTTGCTGCGCCCCTCCGGTATTCATCACCCACAAACCAGCAGGCAGAAAGGGTGTTGGACTATCCGATAAGCGTTCAAAGGCGATGGTTTTCCCGTCGGGCGACCATGTAAAGAGCGCGGAGATAGCGTGTGTCGCGCTGCTATCACTGAAGAGGTGGGTCTTGTTGCTCCCATCAGCGTGCATCAACCAGGTATCACTGCCCAGACCCAGACCAGCCGAAGTGGAATAAATGATGCGTGAGCCATCAGGTGATGGCGCGGCATCAATCAAGAAGGCAGAGGGTACGTCGATAGCAATATTTTTATGTTGATTCGTTGCCGCGTCAACTTCCCACATCCCAGGGTTCCAACCATTGCTATCCAGCGGGGCCGATGGGCCCAAAGGAAACATAGGGCGATACAAGAAGGTATGGCCGTTGCGGCCAGGAAGCCAGTGTAAGAAGTTGCCCAGAACATAGGGAGGAGTCAAGCTCATGGTCAATTGTTGGGTATCAAACATCCACACCTGCTCCCCGTGATCGCGTGCGCCATTGATAGCTAGATAGCGTCCATCGGGCGACAACTGCATAGCTATGACGCTATCGGATTCCGCGAGGCCAAAATCATCGCTAAAGTGCGCCACGACATGTGGTACACTGAGGGGCTGGCCATCAGTTCCCATAGGCGCACGCGCCAGCACAAAACCTGTTGTTTGCTTGAGTGTATAATAAAGATATGGGATGGTAGTATTTCCGGTGACGATGTGTGTAGGTATAGAATGAGCTGGCGGATGAGGGGAAGCAGAGGCTCCAAACGCACCATATTCGCCATTGAGATAGAAGACAGACACTACCCCTACCAGTAATATCAGGAGCAACCCCGTAAGTGTCGCTCGTCGCATGGCATCCTCCATTCAGTGGAACTTCAACCGAACAAAACATACATATCGAGATATATGTACTTATCGGCATCATTGGAGGATACAAAAGGTTGAGCAAATTATGCGGGAGCTTTGTACTAAGATACAAAGCTCCCGCATAATTTGAAATGCCGCCTTCGGCGGCAAGGATGGGGGAAGACTAGGGCGCAGCCCTATTACCTGTCCCCCAGACAGGGTGCAGTCAAGGGGCGGCGGCCCCTTGCATCCCTGCTGTGACTGAACTGTGTCGGAGTAGTAGAGCTAAAATGGAAGATATTTGCTTGCCAAGCGCATAGCTATGGGATGGTAGACGTGTTCGTAACAGCCAACAAAGCGGACAATGTCACCGCCCCAGCCACGTTTGAAACGATACACGCCTGCCATAGCTTCATCTTCATGCTCTGTCGCGGGAATGCCCCAGAAATCATACGATGACGCGCCCTCTTGCTTTGCCCAGCGTATAGCTTCCCATTGCAGCAAGTAATTGGGCATCAGGTTCCGTTGCTCATTACTGGACGCTCCATAGAGATAGATACCCTGTCGTGCGAATAAGCCCACGAAGATGCCAGCCAATAGTTGCCCATTGTAGTCAGCCAGAAAGAGCCGCGCCTGATGCCGCGCAGAGAAAATGTACCATGCCTGTAGATAATACTGTAGCGTATGGATGCCAAACTCGTCGCGTACGCCGGTGGATTGCATAAGGACGTACCACGCCTTCACATCTTCCGCACTCTCCGCAATGCGTACACTCACGCCTTTTCGCTCGGCGAGGCGCAGATTATAGCGCCATTTCTCCTTCATCTGTGCCAGCAACTTTGCCTCATCAGCGGTAAGGTCGAGCACAATCGTGCGTAACGGCTGTACAGGGGTGGTTGGGACAAATAGCGTCGCGGCCAGACCCTCCATTAGACGATCATTGGTGGCAACCGCTAGTGCCTGTAGTGGTTCCATACGTAAGGCCAATGCCCCGCTGCGCTGTAATGCCCTGTTCAGTTGCCGAAAAAAGGTCGCGCACAGCTCTGGTCGCGACCAGTCAAGCACTGGCCCTTTGGGAATATAGGCAAGATAACCGACTCGCAAAGGAACATGAGGAACAGTTCGGCACAGTACCTGGGCGACAGCCACGATATGCTTTTGCTCATCCCACAGGGCAAAGCGCAAGGGATGCCAGCCAACGCTCGCTTTGAGTTCTCCCCAGCCCCAACTTTGCAACAAATGCCCAGCCGGATGATCGTTTACAAACTGATCCCATTGCTTTTGATAGCTGGAAGGGACAAGGCGCAGGTTAAGATGGGACTCCATAGCGTTATTTCTAGCCATATACAAACATTCCAAAGAAACTAAACAAATCACTAGCCAGTTGGTGCTATAATACCATGTATCAGGAAATGTACCCAGTATTTGGACTACTGTTAGCGCAGAGCAAGCAAATAGTCCCCTTCAAGAGGAGGAACGTGGTGAAAATTGTGATCCTTGGCTGTGGCCGTGTTGGTGCAACACTAGCTAACATGATGGATCTGGAAGGGCATAAAGTCTCGATTATCGATTACAGCAATGAAGCTTTCCGTCGCCTTGACCCCAAATTTAGGGGCGAGACCGTGATTGGCAACGGCATTGATGAAGATGTACTGATTCGTGCCGGCATCAAAGAGGCTGATGCCTTCGCCGCCGTGACAAATGGCGATAACCGGAATATTATGGCCAGCCAGGTGGCGAAAGAAATCTTTAATATCAAAAAGGTCGTGTGCCGCATCTACGACCCTATTCGACAGAGTACGTACACTGAACTTGGCCTTGAGACTATCTGCCCAACGTTGGTTGGAGCGCAAATGTTGTTTGATTCCCTGCTCGAAGGCAAGCAGAATGCAAACAAAGGAAGAGGTTAGAGCACCCGTATGTATATCATTATTGGCGGCGGCGGCGACGTCGGCTACTATCTCACCAAAAGTTTGTTGAACCAAGGCCATGAAGTCCTTTTGTTGGAAAAAGGCAGCTTACGCTTTCAGGCCTTGAATGAAGAGCTCGGACAATCGGTTGTGCGTGGCGATGCCTGTGAAGCCAGAACGATGGAAGAGGTCGGTGTCAACCGTGCTGACGTGGTCATTGCCGTCACCGGCGAAGATGAAGACAACCTCGTCATTTGCCAGATGGCGAAGAAACGCTTTAAGGTTGCGCGCACTATAGCCCGACTCAATAACCCTAAACATGAGCTTATCTTCCAAAAGCTGGGTATTGATATCACGGTCAGCCCCACAAAATCCATCCTTTCTTTGATCGAGGCGGAATTGCCCGGTACGCCATTTGTCTCACTGATGACCCTCAAGAGAGCCGGTTTGGAGATTATGGAGATACGTGTCCCAGCAGAATCGCCAATCGTGGGCAAAACGTTAGGTACCATCAATCTGCCGCGTAGCGGCAATATCGTGCTTATTATCCGTGCTAGTGAATATATCGTACCTAACGCGGATACGAAGATTGTGGGGAATGACGAGGTCTATGCGCTAGTAAATCGCGAAGGTGAAGAAGCTTTGCGCAGTGCCTTAGGCACTACACGCTAAAATATTGCACAGCATTGACGAACTACCGGGGCGACCGCGAGGGTCGCCCCTACTATACTACGAGGCCTGTTAAGCCCGTCATGCGTGTATAGCCCTAGCCCGTGGCTGCTTTCCTTATTTTTCTTCCTCTGCCGCGTTCAAAGGCGGATCATCTTTGATATCTGGCACGGTACGCAACAGGTCAATATGATCGAGGTGTAGCGAGTTGCTCTTAATGTGCGCAGGCGGCAATTCTGGTAGAGCCTGTCCTGGTGTATCTTCATCATCATTGTTCGGCGGTTCATCCTCGCGAATGATCAGTTTATCGCGCAATGAAGTAGTGTTTCTTCTGCCGCGCAAGGCGAATGGATTGCGCGGACGTATTACCCAAGGTTTACGCTTGTTAGCCAGCATTTGATCGGCGGTTTCGCCACGCACAATGGAACGATACAAGCTAGCCACAACGACCCAAGCGGCCGCAACAATAGGCGTTGCCAGCAAGGCCCCAAAGGCTCCGAATAACTGGGCACCCACAATTAACGCTAATAACGAGGCCACGGGGTGGAGACCTACAGCGTGTCCGACGATACGTGGACCAAGTACATTACTCTCAACCATCTGTATGGCAACAAAGTAAATGACAATCCAGAACGTGCGTGGGAAAGGAGCGGGCAATAGGAGCGAGAGCAAAATGGCGGGAATCGATGCCAGAGCTGGCCCAACCATAGGGATGGTCTCAAAGATGAAGGCCAGCACGCCGATGATGAGGGCATAGCCCCTTAACCCCAGGAAGAAACAGCCCACACCAGCGAGCACTCCAATAATCAGTGCCAGTGTCAACTGCCCACGGATATAGTTTCCCACCACACGGTTGAGCGCGTCTTCAAACAGCAGCACATGCGGTAGAGACCGCTTCGGCACAATGCTGATCATGCTATCGCGCAAGTGCTTGCCATCGAGCGTAAAGTAGAAACTGAGGACGAGCACAAGGAGCAGATCAATGAGGGTATTGGTAACAATCAAGGCAATATTTAAAACATTGGTAGCAGTTGATTGTGCGAAGGATGTCGCCTGACTCTGAATTTCATTGAGTGCCGAGTTAATACTGGTTTGTGGTATACCTTGCGCCACTAAAAATTGTTGAAATTGTGCCGATAGTGTAGGGAGTTGGTAGGCATACGTGGCAATTTTGTCGGAAAAAGCTATCACCTGTTGGATGAGCGAGAAGACCAGGGCATAGACCAGTCCACCAAAAACCGCCAGTACGACAACATACATAATCAATGTCGCGGCTGCACGCGGCATGCCATTTTTGGACAGAAAATTCACCGCGGGGGTTAGTAAAAACGCTACCGCCAGTGATAGTAGTAGCAGGACGACCGCGTGGACAAAGACGCCCAAGAGCAGTCCCCAGGCATACCAGACAATAATACCGATACATATGAAGCTTATAAGGATATCGCGTGTTCGCTGCCAATTCACTCGTTCCATAATGCTTTGTTCCTTTGTTATCGTTCGTGCTATCGCTATTGTGACAGGTTTAGGCCAAAAGAGCAAGTTATCAATGGGAACTTTTAGCATTTTCTTGGCGTCCTTGTATATGTATTGCCGCCTACGTCGGCGAAGGGAGGGATGGAGAACTAGGGCGCAGCCCTATTACCTGCCCCAAGGCAGGGTGCCAGTCAAGGTGCGGCGGCCCCTTGCAACCCTGCTGGTCACTTTATGGTGGCCAGATGAGTCGCCAGATGTAACTAACGTTAAGATTAGTGATTGCATCCGTCTATTAGTATATAGGGATATTTATCACTTAACCTGCACGAACGGTGCCTTGAAAGAGAAAACACGTCATGGGAGTATCGATGGCGCAACTACCCAATCAGACGGTCATCGTCTGGGTCCTGCTTGGGTTTTTAATAGCTTGGATGGTCACTTTCGCAGTGCTGGCATTGCGGTCCAATCCGCAAAACGCCGAGTGGTCGGACGAGCAACCAACTCCGGCTCACACTTTTCCAATCACTCATGCACCGAAGACACTGCATGTAATGGCAACACAGCAAGCTCAGCTTACGCTGAGCAGGCAGGATAGTGGTGAAATTAGCCCATTTCCGGTCGCATAAGCGGCGTTACGCTAGACAGAAATGAGCCACCTGCGGAAGATGCGGCAAGTGGCTCATTTCTGTCTAGCGTTGTATATTTTCGTTGGGACGGGTGGGGCGGAACTGTCCATTCTCATTGATAAACACAAAATGACTTCCTTGCACATTGATAATCATATCGAACTTGCCATCGCCATTGACATCTTTAAAGCTGAGTGTTACAACTGCGAGGTCTTGTCCAGGACCAATTAACGTCGGACCCACATATACTTTGGCTTTAGAGGGGTCGCCACCTGGAAACTCAAAAACCTCGATATGGCTGTGCAGATTTAAGGCCACAAAATGACTTGGATTAGCCGGTGAATCGTTATGACCAACTACCATATCCACTTGGTACGTTCTTGGTCGTCCGTAATGCCAATCGTCTTGCGTGACTTGCCACCAGTTGGCAAGCATAGTAAACAAAACCCATCCGAGCAACATAGTAATCAGCGCCAGCCCCACAAATACCGTCCAGTGGATGCGCGGTTTACTACGGCCCAACAGCAATTGATCGCTATGCCGCTCGCCTATGTCATCATCAAAGGTAGGCATCGACTGTCTGCGCGGTGAATTGGGGACAACTGGTAGCCCTGTTTGGGTCGCACGGCTGCGCGGCGGAATGGTCGATTTAGGGCCAACCCTACCTGAATGTTGGCTGGAAAGCACCCGTACATCGGCGGGTGCGCGACCCACTTCGGTACGCACGTCGGCGATGTCGTGGTAACGCAGCGTCGAATTAGCTACGCGCGGTGGCCAGACATCGTCATAGCCTTCCTCTTCCACATCATCAGTCGTCTTGACATGCGCCTTTCGGACAGAGGTATTTATCCCACGCTGCTGCGCTCGTCTCTGGTCCACATCAGTACCGTCCTCTCTAGGAAATTCCGCAATATGAACATGTGTTCTAGTTCGGTCTAGAGAGAGTATACACAAAAAGCTTGCATTGCGCAAGCCTTTTTAGAACAGATTTTCAGACTTGTGAATTATTTGGGAAATGCCGTTATTACATGTTCTACCTGACGCCCACAAGGGGCGTCACTACATTTCAACGTGTCTGCCTTTCAATCATGTAGTGACGCCCCTTGTGGGCGTCAGGAATAAATCACAAACCGTGAGAAACATATTTAGAACGCTAGTACTATTGGTTAATCGCTTCTTTCCCTCACCGCGCTTGCCACACCTGCACCGTATTATCCTCTCCGCCAAAGACAATGCGTGTACTATCTGGCGACCAGGATAAAGCATTTACAATATTCGAATGCCCCTGATAGGTGTAGATAGTTTTGCCTGTCGTGGCATCCCAAATGTGTACTGTATTATCCCAACTGCCAGAGGCTATTGGTCTCCCATCTGGTGACCACGCTACTGTCTCAACAGCATTTGTATGGCCCCCATAACGTAGTACTTTGTTCCCAGTTAAAGCATCCCAGACTTGTACAGTTTTATCCAAACTACCCGAGGTCAGCCGACGGCTATCTTTTGACCACGCCAATGCCTGAACATCCATGATATGTTTTGTATAAGTGTATATTAGTCTTCCCGTTTTCACTTCCCATACCTGCACTACGTCATCGCCACTTGAAGCGATGTATATACCATCGGGTGACCATTGTATAGCGTTCACATTGATTGTATGTCCTTTGTATGTCAATTGACGCCTTCCTGTCGTTGTATCCCAAATGTGCAGGGTAAAATCAGGTGTTTTTCCTGTCCCAGAAGCATCCCCACCGCCAGAGACAATATAGCGACCATCTGGCGACCAGCTTAATGCATTTATCCAGTCAGTATGGCCTGTATACTGTAGAATTTCACGCTGCTGCATCAAATCCCACAAATGAACTATTTTATCTACTCCTCCAGATGCAAGACGTTTCCCATCAGGTGACCATGCTACTGCCAATATCGAGAAGCTTGACTTATTGTTACTTTTTTGGCTTCCTGTCATAGCATTCCATATTTGTACAGTACCATCAGTTGAACCTGAAGCGATATGTACGTCATCAGGTGACCAAGCAACCGCCCATATAGTACCAGTATGTTTGCGATAGGTAACAAGTGTTGTTCCGATTGGTGGAGAAACTATGGCGGGTTTTGGCGGGGCAGGTGGCGTGACAATAATCGGGTTTTGGGGCTTCAGTGCCTGTTCTAAGGCGTTGGCGAAGGCTTCTATGCGCGCAAAACGCTGTGCTGGCTCTTTGGCTAGACCCTTCATTACCACTTGCTCAAGCAGTGGTGGCACGGTAATAGATGGATTTTTCTCGTGCAGGGGTGGCACGGGTTCATAGCGATGCTGGTAGCCCAGTTGCATGAAATCGCCCTCGTCAAAGGGAGGGGAGCCAGTCAGCCATTCGTAGAGGGTAACGGCTAGCGAATATTGGTCGCTGGCTGGGACGGCTTTTGCTCGGAAGTGTTCAGGGGACATGTAGGGGGCTGTGCCAGCAATCTTTTACTCTTCCCAGGAGCGCGTACTGCGCGCCACTACTGCCAGACCGAAGTCGGAGACGAGGACATCGTTGCTCTTGCCCAGCAGCATATTTTCGGGCTTGATATCGCGGTGGATGAGTTTCTGGTCGTGGGCGTATTGTAGAGCGGATGCTATTTGTTTCACGTAGGGTAGTATTGTCGCCAGTGGCAAGGGCGTACCTTTGGGATGTTTATGGCGCAAATCATGATTTACAGAGGTCTCATCCATATAATGGTAGTGGCGAAACAAATCGTTTTGGGAAAAACTGCGTTAATTTCGTTAAATGCGTAGAGAGAGCATAGAATATGGCTGATACGTCAACGACAATCACTCAGGTCGAGCCTGAGCCTCAGCGCCCGCTAGAACGGCGGGATCGACAGCACTTTCCAGCCTGGCATCAACTGGCTCTGGGAGTGATCACCCTCATTTCTATTTTCATGAACTTCTATCGACTGGGGCAGAATGGCTTCGGCACGTTTTATCCGGCAGCAGTCAGAAGTATGATGGACAACTGGCATAATTTCTTTTTCGCGGCCTATGATCCAGGGGGCTTCGTGACTATCGACAAGCCTCCTGTCGGTTTCTGGTTCGAGGTAGTCAGTGCCAAGTTGTTCGGCTTCAGTTCCGTCAGCATTCTTTTGCCACAGGCATTGGCCGGAGTACTAGCGGTGCTCTTGCTCTATCACCTAGTACGCCGCCACTTCGGGGTGGTGGCTGGTCTGTTGGCGGCGCTAGGGCTGGCACTCAGTCCGATCAGCATCGTGACCAACCGTAACGAGACGATTGATAGCACCCTGGTGCTGGCACTGTTACTAGGAGCATGGGCAGTGTTGCGTGCTGCCGAAACTGGAAAGCTACGCTGGCTGCTGCTCTCTGCTGTCATCGTAGGCATTGGCTTCAATATCAAGATGCTGGAGGCGTACCTAGTAGTCCCTGCTTTCGGGCTGCTCTACCTGCTGGCTGCGCCCAAGAGTATCTGGAAGCGCATTGGGCATCTGGCTTTAGCAGGGTTGGTGCTCTTGGTGGTCTCGTTTTCCTGGATAACGATCGTGGACCTCACACCGGCCTCGCAACGCCCCTATGTTGATTCTACCCAGGACAATTCGGAACTCAGCCTTGCCATAGGGTACAACGGCATTGAGCGTTTGCTGGGTCAATTTGGGCGTGGGCAGCGCCCCCCTACAAATACAACTGGAAACGGAACTACACCTCCTGCTGGCCCGCCCGTCACCACCGGAAATGGTGGATCGACTACTACTGGGGGGACTGGAACACGCCAACAAGCACCGGGAGGATTTGGCGGTGCCGGTGGACTTTTCGCTACAGGGAACGCTGGTCCCTTGCGCCTCTTCACCGAACCACTGGGAAGTCAGATCGTCTGGCTCTTGCCGCTAGCAATCCTTGGCATGATCGCCCTGGCTTGGCAGCGTCGTCCACGTATACAAACCGACCGACCACAGCAATCACTGGTATTCTGGGGTATGTGGCTGCTCACCATGGGCATCTTCTTTAGTGTTGCTGGCTTCTTTCACCAATATTACATGACGGAGATGGCTCCAGCTATCGCGGCACTGTTTGGCATCGGCCTTGTGACGATGTGGCAGGACTTCCGCCGTCCGGGCTGGCGTGGTTGGCTATTGCCTTTCGCGCTACTCGCCACGGCGGCTGAGCAGATCTATATCCTGCAGAGTTATCCCACCTGGAGCCAGGTGTTGGTCCCACTCATAGCCGTCCTGTGCATCATCGCAGCAGCAGTGCTCATCGTTGCCCGTGTTGCTCCATTTATCAAAGCCACGGCGCCCGGTACTCGCTTCCTTGTTCCAGCACTCATCGCCGGAATACTAGCATTAATGTTAGCTCCGACAGTATGGGCAGCCATTCCTGTCATACAGGGAACACAAGCAGATCTCCTGGTGGCAGGGCCAACGCAGACCGGTGATGGTGGCAGCAACTTCGCAGTTGGACGCGGAGGGGACACTACCAATTCCAATGCGGCACTGATCCGCTACCTGGAAGCGAACCAGGGAACGACGAAATTTTTGGTCGCTGTCCCCAGCTCGATGACGGCTGACAGTATCATTCTGGCGACGAACAAGCCTGTCATGTCACTGGGCGGCTTCAGTGGTAGCGACCCCATTTTGACCACTGCGCAGTTAGCGTCTTTGGTGGTTAACGGCACAGTGCGCTTCTTCATGGTGAATTCGTTTGGAAGAGGCCAAATTCCTACACAGATTCTCAATCAACTTCCCCAACAGGTCAGGAATCGCCTACAAAGTGGGGGCGGTGGATTTGGTGGGTTTGGTGGTCAATAAGGCGCGCTCACGGCCTGGGTGACGAAGTACTGTAAGACGGTGCCGACCAGCCTCTGGCAATCTTCCACGACCAGCACTGCTACTGGTGGATTTAACCCAGGGCGAGCTGACCAGTTGTATGATTGTGCCCCTGCTCATTGATGTTCTTCCGAGATGTGGTACCTGCCCGTCGTCAGATGGCGGTACCCCACCTTTTCGCCCTCTCCTTTGCATTATACACACACATTGGTTACACTGATAACGTCGGAATATAACGGCAAAGGAGAGTGTCAACCCTGCCATTTTAGATGACTTATTGCACGCCCAAACGGCCTTTAGCTATTTTATCAACCCGCCGCGTAACACCCCTGGCTTGAGCCATGAGGATAGGAGCGGCGTTCCTTGTGGGGCGTGATGGGAAGCGCATTCACGCTTGACACCTCGCTCTTGTTGGGCTAAAATTAATGTATGCATAAGATGTTTGAGTACCGCCTTTACCCCACCAAGAAGCAAGTGCAGAAGCTCAACGAAACCCTGGATGAGTGCCGTTGGCTCTATAACCACTTGCTTGAGACCCGCAAGACGTCCTATGAACAACGTGGCGAAACGCTCTCGTGCTACGGACAGATCAACACCTTCCCGAGACTGAAAACAGACCGCCCTACGTTGACGCGTGTGCATTCCCAGGTCTTGCAGAACGTAGCGGTGCGCATCGATTTAGCCTTCCAAGCCTTCTTCCGCCGTGTGAAAGCCGGCGAAACCCCCGGCTTTCCTCGTTTCCGTGGGGCCGATCGCTACGATAGCTTCTGTTTCCCTCAAAGCGGCTTTTCCTTGACGCACGATCACTGTGTCACGCTCTCCAAAATCGGGAGGGTCAAGATGGTCTATCACCGTCCTCTCAAGGGCAAGATGAAGACCTGTACGATCCATCGCTCGACGACTGGGAAATGGTCTGTCTGCTTCTCGGTGGAGTGTGAGCCAGAGCGTTTGCCGCACTGTCCTGAGCCCGTTGGCATTGACATGGGACTCAAGACGTTCGCGACCCTCTCGACAGGTGAAGAGATTGCTCCACCGAAGTTCTTTCGCCAAGAAGAGAACGCGTTGGCAACGGTGCAACGCAAGCATGCCACCCTCAAAAAGGGGACTCCGGAACGACGCAAGCATCGCAAGATCATTGCCCGTGTTCACGAACGTATCGCCTTCCGCCGTGACAACTTCACCCATCAGCAGTCCCGTTCTATTGTGAACCGTTTCGGCGTGATTTGTGTCGAGGACTTGCACGTCAATCGCCTGGTTCACAATCATTGCCTTGCCAAAAGCATTCAGGATGCCGCGTGGTCTGGTTTTTTTGAGAGACTGTCGAGCAAAGCGGAAGAAGCTGGCCGACAGTTCATCAAAGTCAATCCGGCCTACACCTCGCAAGAGTGCAGTCGGTGCCACCATCGGCAGAAAATGCCACTGGGTGAGCGTGTGTATCATTGTCCCTGTTGCCTCCTTGCGATTGACCGTGATCTGAATGCGGCACTGAATATCAAAGCTGTGGGATTACACAGCGTGGGTTGGCCCCTAGAAGCCCCTGCCTTCAGGCATGGGGAGTAGTCACTGTATAGTATCCAGTAACCAGCGCACCGTTTTTTCATCAGGGGCTTTGTAAATGAGCCGAATCAGCTCACGCAAACTCTCAAGTTTCTGAATGCGCCCAATCCGCTCCTGAGCGAGTTCGGCCAGATCAGGGTAATCCCCTTTTACCGCAATCAAAGCCATCTCCTGTAATCCCTGCACTTTTCCTCTTTGTTCCCCTTTGCTAATCCGTTTTTGCACATCAGGATTATCATCGATCAGGCTGTCATATTGCATACTCAGTTCCTCCATGGTGTATTGTTTATCCTGTTCAGAGATCGAAGTCGAACGCTGTAAAATCCTCATAAATCGGATAAGGTGACGACCAAATTGATATCTAGTGTATTCCTTCTCCATCTCATGAACTGCCTGCAATAGTAGCGATGTAGTTACACCCTTCATAGCTGGCAGGAATGTGTACATGCTCACAATTTTTCTGCGCATATACTCCTCCGCTTCAAGTTTCCACACAGCTATCACCTGATACTCAAGTGTTAAAAGTGCCTTTTCTACACTCATTTCTTGAAATGGCGGTTTTGGCATACTTGTTTCAAACAAGTACAAAATAACTGAAAGAACTGGCAAGTGATAATCCAGATAGAGCTCTACATGATACTGTAACATACGATCAGCCATTTCGCTATCCGAACCTGTCTGCAATTCCATGTTCAGGATATGAGGCTTTCCCATATATTGTATCTGGTAAACGAGGTCTGCCCGTATTGACTCTCGCTCAATCTCCGAATTCTCCTCGGTTTCTACCTGTGCGCCTGGAATGAATTGGGGTATAATTTCTGCTGCATGACTACCCATTAATCCCTTCAAGGCACTATCATATGGTTGGTGTGATTGCTGCTTGTTAACCCGCTTTCGCTGACGAGCCACAAAATACCCCACTTCGCAATTTGTAGTAGCATCATACATGTGGATTTCTCATTGACAAGCGCACTAACTGTTGCAATAACACTGCTTGGCTATTGCATCTCTTACATAACTCAGTTATACTACGGTGACACAGGAAATATTCTTGGTGTACAGCAAAATAACAAAATATACTCCAGCGATGATGAAGAGGAGTAACCCGCAGGTGGTAGCAGCGAGCCGATGGATGGTGTGAGGTCGGCAATCTCCAATGGGTGAATGGCACTTCGGAGTTGGGTTGAATGAGTGGCTTCACGTATCGTGAAGAAGCAGGGTGGAACCGCGCTTTATGCCGTCAGTCGTAGTAGCCCCAGGCCTACGCGGGCATATATTCGTCCCTGGGCGTCAAACAGATGATCGTTAGACGCCTGGGGCGTTTTTTTGAGGAGAACCACTCATTATGACACAGGTTGAAAGCAAACCAACCAACAATGACACGCCGTTGGTGCCAATTGAAAAGATCGTCGCGCTCTGCAAGCGACGCGGTTTCGTCTACCCCAACTCGGAAATTTATGGCGGCGTTTCCGGCATCTATGACTTCGGGCCGCTCGGTGTCGAACTGCGCAACAACATTCGCCGCTACTGGTGGTGGTCGATGGTGCAGTTGCACGATAACGTCGTGGGCATCGAGGGCGCGATCATCACCCATCCCAGAGTATGGGAAGCCAGCGGCCACGTCGAAAACTTCGTTGATCGACTGGTGGATTGCAAAAATTGCAAACGCCGCTTCCGCATCGACCATCTGCCAGAAGAGAACGTGCTACAGAATAAGTGCCCTGTCTGTGGGGGCGAACTGACCGAGCCACGCCGCTTCAACCTCTTGATGGAGACCTACCTGGGCGTGGTTGAGGGCGAGCGCATGAAAACGTACCTACGCGGTGAGGCCTGCCAAAACATCTACCTGGATTATGACAATGTGGTCAAATCCTCGCGTGTGCAGATTCCCTTCGGCATCTGCCAGATCGGTAAAGCCTTTCGCAATGAGGTGACACCCGGCAACTTCCTCTTCCGCCAGCGCGAATTCGAGCAATGGGACCTGCAATTCTTTGTCCATCCCAGCGAAATGCAGCAGTGGTTTGACTACTGGAAAGAAAAACGTTTCGAGTGGTACCTGGGGTTGCTCAATCACAAGGATCGTTTGCACTTCCGTGAGCATGGCAAAGATGAGCTAGCCCATTATGCCAAACAAGCTTTTGACATCGAGTATCAAACGATCCTCGGCTGGCAAGAGTGGGAAGGTGTTCACTGGCGACAAGACTGGGATCTCTCACGCCACAGTGAGTATAGTGGTCACGATTTGAGCTATATCGACCCTATTACCAAAGAGCGTTATATTCCCTGGATCGTCGAAACGTCGGGCGGTGTTGATCGCACGTTCCTCAACCTGCTCCTTGATGCCTACGAGGAAGAGTCTGATCCAGCGGGGAAAGAGCCGCGCGTAGTCTTACGACTGCATCCAACCATTGCTCCAATCAAAGTGGCTATATTGCCGCTTCAGAAGAACAAAGAAGAGTTGGTTGCGACCGCGAAGAGCATCCATCACACGTTGCGACGTTTAATGGTGACGCAATATGACGACGTGGCAAATATTGGTCGCCGCTATCGCCGCCAAGACGAGATTGGGACGCCCTACTGCGTCACTATCGACTTCCAGACCTTGGAAGATCAGTCGGTGACATTACGCGAACGCGACACCATGACGCAGATTCGCCTACCCATCGCGGAATTGCCCATGTACCTGTTGGAGCGTGTCACCTGGCATTAGCGGCCAGCAAAAGGTTTCAGAGTGGCTGGTCATTTGTGGTCAGCCACTCCGTTTTTTGTGAGAGGTAAGATACCTGAGGGATGATTCGTGTCTTTTGTGATTTCGCATCCGTCTGGTATAGTGAATAGAGAGGACTTTATATTCACACCAAGCAAACAAAAAGGATGCAAAGCATAAAATGACTCGGATACTCTCCTATAATATTCTGGTGGGTGCTACCCGCCGCGTTAATCAACTAACCGATATGATTACGGCTGCCAATCCCGATGTTGTGGGACTCGTCGAAGCGACCAATGCCGATGTTGTCGAGGAACTGGCGCGACGTCTGGGAATGCAGCATGTGATGAGCGCGTACCCTCTGCATAGAGAAGATTGGCAAGTCGCACTGCTCAGTCGCCTGCCGATTGTCGCAACAAAAACACATTACAATCCGCAGGTAATTTGCAAGCCTGTGCTCGAAGTATGTCTTGAGGAGCCTGATGGCGCCCAGTTCACCGTTTTTGTCACTCATCTCTCTGCCGCCTTTAGCCAGGGTTGGGCAGGCGATGCTATTCGACGGCGCGAGGTGCGCGAACTTATTCGCATTATGGGTGAGCGAAGCGGCACGCCACATCTGGTGATGGGAGATTTCAATTCACTATCGTCTGGAGATCCGTTCAAAGCCAGTGCGTTATTACGTTATGTCGTGCAATTAGATAAAAGCTACCAGAAAAATCCCTTAGCAACGATTGGGCATCCCCATCTCGATTTCGTGGTACCAAAACCATTACGCATCTTCGACCCTTTGCTGCGCATCATCCCACGCAGCAAGTTGTTTTGTCGGTTGTTTGATGCCGCAGCTTCGCTCTACGCGCCGAGAGGCTGCATTAGCCTTATAAAAAAGGCGGGCTACATCGATTGCTTCCGCGAGGCCAATCCTACAGAAAAGGGGTTTTCCTGCCCGTCTGCCGCGCCAGCCGGTCGTATCGATTACATTTTCGCCAGCCCTGAATTAGCGCAAAACCTTTCTCTCTGCTATATCCCCACCGAAGGCAATGGTACTGCCGGTGAAGCAGCCAGTGACCACCTGCCCGTAGTAGCTGATTTTGGCTTACCCATAAAAAAAAGCCCATCGACGGACTATGTGATGGAAGCTGGTGAAGAAGTACAAGTATAAGCACTGAGCAGACAAGACAAAAGGGGTGAGAGTTCGACTCTCACCCCTTTTGTCTTGTCTGCTCAGTGCTTATTGGAAGACATCCTTCGTTTTCTCAAACAGATTGCGGAAGATGTTTTTATCGTTCTGTTCGCTTTGTTCACGTTCGAGGCGGGCGAACTCCTCAAGCAGGCGTTTCTGCTCTGCCGTCAGGCTGGTTGGCGTGACCACTTTGACAATGACGTGTTCATCGCCACGCGCACTACTATGTACCACTGGTACACCCATGCCTTTGAGTCGGAAAGAGCGATTGCTCTGCGTACCCGCTGGAATTTTGAGCGTGGTAGATTTCCCGTCCACCGTTGGCACTTCTACCTCATCGCCCAGAGCCGCCTGGGTAAAACTGATCGGTAGATCGTAGTGAATATCGTTGCCTTGCCGTTTGAAAAACTGGTGCGGCTTGACGGTAAGCACGACGTACAGGTTGCCCGGCGTACCACCACGGGCACTCACTTCGCCTTCACCGGTCACTCGCACGTTGATACCATCATCGACACCTGCCGGGATGTTGACCACGACGCGTCGATTGTTACGGACACGTCCTTGACCGCGACACTTCTCGCAGGGTGTTGTGATGACACGCCCCTCGCCACGACAGCGTTCGCACATCGTGACGTTAACAAATTGTCCGAAGATGGATTGTTGTACGCGGCGAATCTCCCCTGTGCCTTGGCAGGCTGAACAGCGCGAGGTCGATGTCCCCGGCTGCGCGCCATTGCCACGACAAGTTTGACAGGTTTCCCAGCGCGGTAGTTCAATCTCTTTCTGGCAACCAAAAACTGCCTCTTCAAAGGTGATGGTTAGTTCGTAGCGCAGGTCGGCACCGCGTTGCGTACCTGAACGTCGCTGCGAGCCCGACGCAGTACCAGCAAAGAAGGTCTCAAAGATATCATTAATATTGCCAAAACCAGAGAAGTCGCTATAGCCTGCTCCACCTGCGCCATTAGTAACACCAGCGTGCCCAAAGCGGTCATAGGCGGCGCGCTTCTGTGCATCGTTCAGCACTTCATAAGCTTCATTTATTTCGATAAAGCGGGCTTCCGCTCCCTGCTCTTTGTTGGCATCGGGGTGAAACTGTTTGGCAAGGCGACGATAAGCTTTTTTGAGCTCGTCTTCAGTTGCGCTACGCGAAACACCCAATACCTCGTAATAGTCTCGTTTGTTAGTGGCCATCGACCAGTCCTTTATCTGAAGAAAACAGGGCGCGAGAGAATCCGCGCTACCACACTCAATGCTAATTTACTTAGTTCCATGTTATGTTACAATGTGCCACATATTTACGCAAGAGTTATAGCCAAGTTGGGGGCAATTGCAGATTTCCCCAGGATATCCTGGGGAAATCTGCAATTGCCCTAACGATATTTAGGGTTGCTCGTAATATTCACCGTCGATGGTGTCATCGCGAGTCGTCTCCTGGTTTGGGTTGGGCTGTTCAGGATTGGTTTCATAGCCACCACCGGAACCCGCGCCTGCACCAGCAGGGCGATAAATCTGCTCAGTCACTTTATGGAAGGCCGACATCAAAGCCTCGCGTGAAGCCTTAATACGCTCAACATCGTCAGTTGAGAGAGCGGTGCGAATATCAGCAATCTTGGACTCAAGTTCACTCTTCTGCTCTGGCGTAATTTTATCACCCAGGTCAGCGATGTTCTTTTCGGCCTGATAGGCTGCGCTATCCGCCTGATTGCGCTCCTCGACCTCTTCCTTACGCCGCTTGTCATCGGCAGCGTGCGTCTCTGCGTCGCGTACCATGCGATCAATCTGATCTTTCGACAGACCACTCGATGAGACAATGGTGATCTTCTGCTCACGTCCGGTGCCCTTATCGCGGGCCGAGACGTTCACAATACCATTGGCGTCGATATCGAAGGTAACCTCGACCTGCGGAATTCCGCGTGGGGCGGGTGGAATACCATCGAGAATGAAGCTACCCAGCGAACGGTTATCCTTGGCGAACTCGCGCTCACCCTGCAAGACATTGATCTCTACGCTCGGCTGATTATCGCTAGCCGTGGAGAAGACCTGGCCCTTCTGGGTGGGGATAGTCGTATTGCGGTCGATCAAGCGGGTAAAGATACCACCCATGGTCTCAATACCCAGGGAGAGCGGCGTGACGTCCAGCAACAGCACATCTTTGACATCGCCCGTCAACACGCCGGCCTGGATCGCGGCACCAATGGCCACCACTTCGTCCGGGTTCACACCGCGGTTTGGCTCGCGATCAAAAATGCGCCGTACCAACGTCTGCACAGCAGGCATACGGGTCTGACCACCTACCAGCACAACCTCGTTAATGTCACCGGGACGCGCATTCGCATCCGACAAAGCCTTCATAACGGGATCACGCGATTTCTCGATCAGGCTCTCTACCAATTGCTCGAGCTTCGAGCGTGTGAGTGATATGGTCAAGTGTTTTGGCCCACTGGCGTCGGCGGTAATGAAGGGCAGATTGATCTCTGTCTGCATGGAGCTAGACAGTTCCTTCTTAGCCTTCTCCGCGGCCTCTTTCAAACGCTGGAGAGCCATACGATCTTGGCGCAGGTCGATGCCTTGCTCCTTGCGGAACTCGTCGGCCAACCAAGTGATAATGCGCTGGTCGAAGTCATCACCACCAAGGTGAGTGTCACCATTGGTGCTCTTGACTTCAAAAACGCCATCGCCCAACTCCAGGATGGAGATATCGAAAGTACCACCACCGAGGTCATAGACAGCGATGCGCTCATCTTTCTTCTTATCCAACCCATAAGCCAGCGACGCGGCGGTTGGCTCATTGATGATACGAAGCACTTCCAGGCCAGCAATTTTACCGGCATCCTTGGTTGCTTGTCGCTGGGCATCGTTAAAGTGCGCCGGAACGGTAATGACAGCCTGGGTGACGCGCTCACCAAGGTAAGCTTCTGCATCAGCCTTGAGTTTCTGCAGGATCATCGCCGAGATTTCTGGCGGACTATACGTTTTGCCCTGTATCTCTACCCAAACATCGCCGTTATTAGAACGAGCAATTTTATAGGGAACCAGTCGCTTGTCGCGATCTACTTCAGGATCATCAAATTTGCGACCCATAAAGCGCTTAATGGAGTAGATGGTATTTTCAGGATTAGTAATGGCCTGGCGCTTGGCGACCTCGCCTACGAGTCGCTCACCGCTCTTGTTGATGGCCACAATCGACGGTGTCGTGCGAGCACCTTCCGCGTTCGGAATAACGACTGGCTCACCGCCTTCCATTACAGCAACACAAGAGTTTGTTGTCCCTAAATCGATTCCAATAACCTTTGGCACAGTTGCCTCCTTAAACATGTAAAATCTTTATGTAATGATGTATTTCCTAGTATCCATAGACTTCAGCCAGCAGTTCGTTCATGACCTGTGTCATGTAACGGACTACCGCGATTGCGCGACCGTATTGCATGCGAGTTGGGCCGATTACGCCCAGTAAGCCACCAATCTTGCCTTCTTGTCCGTAGCGGGATACCACCAGACTCACGTCTCTCATCCCGTCCCACTCGTTCTCGCCACCAATGATCACTTGCACCCCATCCGATTCACGCAGATGCGATGCCAGGGCTGGCAGGAAGCGATTTTGCTCCAATACCTCCATCACCTTGCGAACGCGTTCGTTGCGCTCCTCTTCCGGCCCCATTCTGCTATATTCCGGCTGTTCCAGGATGTTGACCACACCGTCACGGTAGAATACATCGCCCAGGGGATCACCGTGTTGCTCAAGGATACGAGCGATAGAGCTTCCTATCAAGTGCTCCACGGGCGAAAGTTCACGCTGTTGTAACGTGGCATCAACCTCGCTTGCGCTTTTGTGTTGGAACAGTTCGTTCAAAACGACGGTGAGCTGGCTTAGCTCGTCCTGGTGAATAGGGTGTTCCCACAGCAGACGCTGCTGCTTCACCGTTCCATCCATCAACACTAAGACCAAGTGAGCCGATAGATCGGTCACTGAGAGGATTTCAAAGTGTTTGAGTTGGCCTTCGATGGAACGTGGCGGCGTCATTACCGCCGCATTATGCAGTAGACGCGCCATCACAGAAGCGGTCAGTCGCACCCATTGATCCAATTGGTCCTGCACCTGGTAGAACTGATGACGGATGAGCAATTGCTCGTCCAACGTCAGAGCTGACTCCCGCATGAGGTGCTCCACAAAGTAACGATAGCCCAGATCGGTTGGGACGCGCCCGGCAGAAGTATGCGGTTGATAAATCAAGGCCGCCTCTTCTAGCCCGGCCAATTCATGACGAACGGTGGCGGAGCTGAAATTGAACCTGTACTTTCGTACCAGCGTCTCAGATGCTACTGGCGTAGCCGAATGAATATATTCTTCAACAAGTGCTCGCAGTATCTGCTGTTTGCGTTGGCTCAGTGTTGTCATATTGCTTTCTCGCGCACCTTCCAACAGGTCAATCAAAAACATGCTGGAATGATACATCGTTTGTCAAGTTTGATTGCTAGCAGTCTCATAACGTGACTGCAAATACAGAATAGCACTCAAGAGGGGCGATTGTCAAGAGGAATAGGCATAAATTTGGCGAGAGCGAACTCCCGCCAAATCTAAGTGCCTGCACGGTGATCTTACGGCGTCGGGGTTACTATCGGTGTATTCGTTCCCCCAACGTACCCTGCACTGCCTGGTTGCTCACCATTCAGCATCCAGTCACAGTTACTGCCCGTACCCAGGCCATTAGCAGGTGAGGTGCAATATTGGATAACGCCGCTGGGTGCGGTAAAGGTTTTTGGTTTGAGGACAAGGTCCATCTTGCCACAAGGAATATTGTCATAGGATGTATCGCACATACCACTGATATAGGTCATCACACTATGCCAGATGGGGGCAGCACCAGTGATACCAATCACATTTTGCATTGGTTCATCATTGGCGTTGCCGGCCCATACGCCGACCACGGCTTCGCTGGTATACCCAATGGTCCAGTTATCTTTGAAATCGCTCGTAGTACCAGTTTTGGCAGCCACATTGGGATAACCTGCATTGGGCGAATCTGCATACCCTACGGGGCCCCAGAAGGAGAGGTCGTGATCAGGCCAGAACTCGCTCTTACGTGCCACTTCATCCGAAAGGATAGATGTCATCATGAAGGCGATTTGCGGACTAATCACCTGTGTGCCGCCTGGGTGAGTAGGGTCAAAGTGATAGAGTTGACGACCATAATTGTCCCAGATATCGAGCACATTCCTGGGCGGTACACGAGTACCCTGATTAGCAAAAACCTGGTATGCCCCTACCATCTGCTCCAAAGGAATACCGGAGGTACCTAAGGCGAAGGAGACGTTGCTATCCTTTTGCGGGTTCAGAGTGTTGATGCCAAAACGCTGCGCCAGGTTGATTACGTTGCCAAGACCTGCAAACAATGAAGCCTTGACTGCTGGCACGTTGCGCGAGTCGGCAATAGCGTTACGAACGGTTGTATTCGTGTTACTGTACTGGTTCTGGTAGTCATTCGGAATATAGGCGTTCAGGGCATTTGAAGAGCCATCGCCTTTAGGGAAGTAGGTTTTAAAATCGGGAACCACCATGCCAGGATACCAACCCTGTTGGAAGGCGGCGGCATACACGATTGGTTTGATAGTGGAACCGGGCTGGCGAGGAGCAAGGGCAGCATTAAAGTTCCCCTGGACTTTGGGGTCTTTCGAGTTATAGTTAGCACTACCATCCATGGCTAATACTTCGCCGGTATGGGCATCCATCACCACAACGGCGGCATCGTTGACATCATTCACTGTATTCAATGGGCCATAGCCGTAGCCAAAGTATTGCTGCTCCGACTTATCGAGGTGACGATGCACTGCCTGTTCAACATAGGCCTCCAGGTTAGAATCAATGGTCGTCCGAATGTTAAAACCGCCAGTGAAGAAGGTTTCGCCCAGGAGGGCCACCAACTGGCTAATAACCCAGTTCACGAAATGTTCGTCACCATGATAATAGGCATGGGTGTACTTCGGAAACTGCATCTTGGCCGTCATGGCCTCAACTTGATGCGCCATGTCTGGCGTAATCGTACCCAAACCCGGCACCAAGACCTGGTACTTTAGCATCTGTTCCAGCACATATTGCTGGCGTTCCAGGTAATATTTCTGCCCTGTTGTCTGATCTATGAAACCAAAGGTTGGATCATAGGTAGGTGGGTCTTGCGGCATACCTGCCAGCAGCGAGGCACGAGCCAGGCCCAGTATGGGGCTACAATACTTAGAGGTCGCACAGTTTGACGGATTACACTGTAGCTCGTGGGCGGCATCGAGGCAGCTAAGATAGTAGATACCGGGAGTACATTTGAAATTTTTGTCACACTGCTGCGAGAGATGGAAATAGTCTTCCACCGCCGCCTCGACTCCCAGATTTTGTGCTCCATACGCCGAAAGATTGAAATACATCTCCAATATTTTCGCCTTGGAATATTGCTGCGTCAGACCGATAGCCAGTGCCGCCTCGGGGATTTTACGGTTGATGGTTACGGCAGTATCGTTGGTCAAATTTTTGATCAATTGCTGCGTGATCGTACTACCGCCGCTCTGTACGGCACCTTTCTGGGCATACTGAGTAGCGGCACGCACAATACCTACGGGGTCTACCCCTGAATTTGTCCAGAACGTCGGGTCTTCAGCCGAGGTTTGCGCATCTTGCATCACTTGCGGAATGTATCGGTATTCGACAGGAGTTCGACGTCCAATACTGTAAGCTTCATAGAGCAAGAGCCCGTTGCGATCATAAATACGCGTTGTCTGCTCAATTTGCTGATTCGCCAGTCCTTGCAATCGCGGTAACTGGTCTTGATAGTACTTATAGGCATAGGCACTGGCCGAAAAGGTACTCAGCACGAGCACACCCAGAACTACAATCATAATAATGGAGACAATTTTCCCCACCCTGGGACGCGCTTGCTGCCAACGGCTACGGCGATGCTTCATCATCATGGCGACGCGCACACTACGCGAACGCTTCCAACGCGCAGCTTTGGGCAATGGCGTCGGGCTAGTGGGTGGATGATAGAGCACCAAGGGATTTTGATCTACAGGCGGCACCGCGGACATACGTCCCGACCAGCGGCGCACCGTTTGCATCGTATTGGCGACCCAGCCATGCTCCTGAGGCCGCGACTGTGGCAGAGGCTGGACCTTATTCCCTGAAGGCCAACTTTGGGCTGGGGGCCATATTTGAGGTTGCTGCCCCTGGACTGGTGACCCTTGTATAGGCATGGGCGATTCTTGTGAAGGCCCCGGTGTTAATGGCATAGATGAGGCCGGGGGATAATGCGGAAATCCTTGTTCATTGCGCTGTTTTTGCCGGTAATCATGCAAGAGGCTTCCTGAACCGGGTTTAGCATTGTGTTCAGTCGGATTATGTCCATTTTGTTGTTGGTTCCAATAGTCATTACTCATGCTGTACCGTAAATCCTCATACTTACTAGCGTTAGTCGTTCTTCCACTACAAAGAACGTAGGAGAAAGTTTTTTCTGTAGCATCAGGTTAATATTCCTCATTACCTAATCTCAACGGATAAGACTGAACAAATTAACAAAACTACCTGTTCAGGTCATAAGAAATCATGTACAATAGGAACATCGTAAGCGATTTGTCGAGAGGAGCCACATTAATGTCCCTGCGGCCCATTCAGTCTGTGAAGTCCATTTACCTACTGCTACTGCTTCTGCTATGCCTTTGTAGCTTATCCATTTTCTCTTTTGCCTTTACAACCAAAAAAGCTCTTGCTTTTGATAATCCTATTAGCATTGTCTCGCATTCCGATACTGTTCATTTCCCCAATTATATTGACTTTACAATGACTGCCAATGATACCGCCAGCACGATTACGACAGCTACCCTCTTTATCACTTTTAATGATGTTCCTTATAGCAATGTAATGCCAAATCCTGTCACCATCAGCAAACCAGCGCAAAGTATGACGCTCACCTTCCGCGAAGATACCAGCCATGAAAGCACCTTTCATTCACCAGGAACACCCGTTGCATACTACTGGGTGCTGCAAGATAGTGCCTCGCATAAATTTGCTGAGCTGCCGCAGGACTTTACCACCATAGATACGCGTTTCCAATGGCAACACCTGACGCAAGGTCTATTGCAGGTAAACTGGTATGGTCACCCCACAGCTTTTGGACAGCTTCTCCTCAACAAGGCCGACAACAGCATCACGCATATCAGCTCTGTGCTGGGGAGTGGCTTACAACATACGATCAACCTCTGGGTCTATGCTAGCAATACAGATTTTCATGGCGCACTTGCCCCTAACTCCTATGAATGGGTGGGTGGAGAGGCGCATCCTTTTTTAAACGAGGCATTTATCAGTGTTGTTGACCAGTACGATGATACATTGATACGCGATATGCCACACGAGTTGACACACCTGGTTTTCCACCAACTCATTTTGCAAGGGCCAGTGCCCCCCACATGGTTTGACGAGGGACTGGCGGTCTATAACCAGTTGTACCATGAGCCGGACATGCGCGCCCGTTTCCTGCGAGCCCTCACGACCAAGTCGCTGCTCAGGCTCTATGCCATCACGGATGGCTTCCCGTCCGATGCCGATCAGGCCTATCTTGCCTACGCCCAAAGTTGGGATCTGATTGATTACATGTATAAGACTTTCGGCCAAGCCAAAATGACGCTGCTGATTCAAAAGATGAATAACGTACAGACGGACTTTGATCAGCAGTTGAAGCAAGCTATTGGCTTGGATTCGCTCCACTTGGAGAATCAATGGCGGCTTCAGCTTAATCAATCCAGTGTGCTTTCAGCCGACCAGCTCACGCCAACGCCACGACCAACAACGCAACCCACACCGACTCCGACTCCGACTACAGCAAGCGATAGCACGACGCCCCTTTTGATTTCCGCTGGCATGCTGCTTATCCTTCTCCCCATCATTGGGATTGTGGCTATTGTTGTCTACCAGCGACGCAAGCGTCGGCAAGAATTGGCGGGACAGTTTGGGCAAGTTGGGCAAGGCTATCAGGCACCCGATCCCACGGCTCAACCTCTCTACAATGGAGCTTATCATCCACAGAATGCGCCTACCTATGCAAACCCTACGCACTATATGCCATCAGGCCAGCAAGAGTCGTACTCCTATCTCCAAGCACAGCAAGGACGACAACCTGCAAATCGACAACAAACCTCGCAAACCTACATGCCATTCTATTATCCCGGTGCGGAACAGGCTGGTGCTGTGCCGCCACAGCAACAATATCAACAGCCAGGACGACCACCACAGTCTATTCCAACGAGCGCACCTGCTTTTCAATGGCCTACAGCGTATCCCGCACCTAATGACGAGCACTTTGTCGCCAATGGCAACAATGGTCAGCCAGCACCCGAAACATTTGGGCAATTCCAGGAAGGTATTCAACAAAAGCCTCAGAAGCAGGCACCCCAAGAATAAATTGCGTACCGCAGAAGGAGCAAAAAGTTGGAAGTGTTTGATGCGCCAACCCGCTATTACGCGTCCGATGCCCTATCGTTAGATGAATTAGCCTATTGGGTAGCGTTCAGCCGTATTATTGGCATCGGCCCCGTTCGTTTTACGTTGCTACTCAACTTCTTTCATGATGATGTCGCCGCGGCCTGGAAAGCCAGTAGCAAGGAGTTAGCCGCTGCCGGTCTCGATCAAAAGGTCATTGATAGCTTCTTGAAGCAACGAGCCGCGAGCAATCCACAGAAAGAATTGGAACGCCTGGAACGCTTACGCGTTTCTGTCATCACTATCAAAGACAAGGACTATCCACCTCTGCTCAAAGAAATTCCGCACGCACCACCTGTTTTATACGTGGCAGGTATGTTGAAAAAGGAAGAGGATAGATTCGCCCTAGGTGTCGTTGGCACGCGCAAAGCCTCGAGCTATGGTCGCCAGGTCACTGAACAATTCGCCAGGGAGTTAGCGCAGGGCGACGTTACCGTCGTCAGTGGTCTCGCGCACGGGATCGATACCATTGCCCACACCTCTGCCCTCAACGCAGGCGGTCGCACCATCGCCGTCTTGGCCTCTGGTCTGGATATCATTTATCCATCCGATAACCTCAATCTGGCCAAACGTATCGTTGAGTCGGGCCAGGGAGCACTCATTACCGAATTCCCGCTCGGCGTCAAACCCGATAGCAAGAACTTCCCTGCCCGCAATCGTATCATCTCCGGCCTCTCACAGGGGATATTAGTCACTGAAGCACCCAAACAAAGTGGGGCATTGATAACAGCCAATTTCGCCCTCGAGCACGGGCGCGAAGTCTTTGTCGTCCCTCACAATATCTATTCAGTAGGCGGCGTAGGTGCCAACAAACTCATCCAGGACGGGGCAAACCTCGTCACCTCGGTTAACGATATCCTCTTCGCCCTCAATCTGTTTATGATCCCGCAGCATATCGAGATACAAGAATCGCTACCCGAAAATAGTGAGAGCGAACCTTGTTGGCCCTGCTCAGCCACGAGCCCTGCCACATCGACGAAATCATTCGCACCTCCGAACTACCTGCCATGACGGTTGCCTCTACATTGATGATGATGGAACTCAAAGGCATGATTAAGCAGGCGGGGGGGATGCAGTATGTTTTGGGGAGGTAGGAGGAAGAGATTTGTTTCCAGAGGGGTGCGCAACAAGACCATTTTGTGATAGTTTTGAGCCATGCTGGCAATATATTGTGATGTGCTCGTGATGACCACAGGCTACACTTCAAGCATGAAGAAGCAGGTTAACTGCGGTTGAAGTGTGAATGAGGAGAATCGCCATGAACATTGTTACATCCTTATTGCAGGCATGGTTTGGTGTAGAAGAATATCAAGAGGTCTGGTATCAATACTCACGGAATTGGAGCTTACTCTTCAGATTTTGGGGAAGGCTCATTCTGGCCGCAGTTGGTCTCTGCTTTTTCCTCTGGCAACAAATCGTCGAGCCTTCCCAGTGGTGGGGCTCAGACAACTTTGCAATGTTCGTGCTGGCTTTCACCGCATCCCAAGCGACAGGTCCCTTCTTCTATCTGCTCATTAAAATCACCAAAAGGATTTTCCTCACCAAGCACTATCTTGAGACGCTGAAAGAGGGTAGATTCTATGTCACTAGGAAATCTGCCCTCTGTATTGTACTTATGACGCTGCTTTCGCTAGGCGCAATCTTTGGGTTGCTCGACTTCCGTTGGTACTTGAAGCCGCTCGTGTTTCTCCTCAGCGTGCCAGTGGCCTACTTCTGGATATTCTTCCCCACGCTCAACTGGGTAGCGGGAAAAGTGAGAGAGCTGCCAACAGTAGTGTGATACTTGATTAGCGCATCCATTTGGAAACGAAGGCGATGCTAACTCCCCGGGATGCTTTAAATAAAAAGTAAACCGAATTTGCCAGTATGCCAAAAAGTACGCCTAAGAGCAGTAAATCCAGGGAAGACACAATCTGCCAAGCGGCATGGAGAACGTTGGGTGCGGCAAAGAAGATATCCCACGAATTGAGGCGTTGTACTCGGCCTAAAACCATGCCAAAACCAATCACAAAGTTTAGTACGACCAGTAGCAATGGTAGGATGAATTTGTGCTCGCGCCAGCGCGAGAGCACCAGTGTTTTCTCAAACGGGTACAGTGCCAGCAAAAAACAACTTACTCCAATGAACTCGTATAGGCCATATTGTACAGCTAAAGCAAGTTTGCCCGTGGTACTCATGACAGGCCATTGTTCTGGTAGATAGCGCAAATCTGTGAGGATATAGAGGGTGTTTGGTAAAAAAACAAACCAGAGCAGGGCAATTGTTCCCTGTAGAAATTTTTGGTGGGTTTTTACCATAAGCCATCCGCAGAGGACAGGAATAACAGCCAAAAAGCTATTTACACCGATCATAGGCATATTTTCAAGCAGTACGCTCATGCAATCAATCTCCAATGGTTCTGATGGTATAGTATTGTGTCCACATATTCATTCACGTTCATACCTATTATACTGGATAGCATCTCATCTCCAAAGATAGGTGCTTGCAAGCCACGGTGGCAAAAGTGGGAATTTGGATTAAAGGGTTCCATCCTTACGAGATGCACAACCCCTTGCCCCATCTTCATGCTCCTATTTGTGCTTCAACCCAATCCGATCTTCTAGTTCGCGGGCGACGCTGTAGGGGTCGCGCTCTTTGTTGTTGATGGCGTCGATCATGTATTGCCATTCTTCATCGGTGGTGGTGGCTTTGAGGGCGTTGACGACAGCGTTGAGGACCAAGGCTTGCACTTCGCTGCGCACCTGACGTTGCGCTCTAGTGAGGATCGAGCCGCTCTCGACGAGGTACTCGTAGTGTTGCTCCATAGCATCTATCACTTGTGGGATACCCTGGTCTTTGATGGCGGAGGTCTTGAGCACGGGAATGCGCCAGTAAGGCAGGGTTTTGTCGTGCGTGCGACGAATGGGGTCGAGGCTGAGTAGCATTGCCAGTTCGGCTACTGTCTGATCGGAGCCGGGTTTATCCGCTTTGCTGACGACGAAGAGATCGGCAATTTCCAGGATACCAGCTTTGATGGCCTGGATTTCATCGCCCATGCCGGGTGCCGCGACCACTATGACCGTTTGTGCTGTGCGCATCACCTCAACCTCGGCCTGTCCGGTGCCAACTGTTTCGATGATGATGGGATTGTAGCCAGCGGCATCTAATGCGCGCACAACATCGCGGGTAGAAGCGGCCAGACCGCCCAGGTTGCCACGACTCGCCATGCTGCGGATAAACACTTTGGGGTCGCCGGACAGTTCCATCATGCGGATGCGATCACCGAGGATGGCGCCGCCCGTAAATGGACTGGTGGGGTCAACCGCAATGACACCGACTTTGCGGTCGCGACGGCGCAATTCGCGGACAAGATGAGTAACAAGCGTACTTTTTCCTGCGCCGGGAGCACCAGTGACACCGACGATGTGTGCGTGTCCGGCATGTTGATGCAATTCTGTCAGATAGCGACGGGCAGCAGGAATCTCGTTCTCGATCAATGTGACCATGCGTGCCAGCGCACGACGATCACCATTGAGGAGGCGTTCTACGATATTTTCCACAATGCACCTATACCTCGGTAGCCAGGCGGTCGACCTGCACATTGGAGCGGACAAACGCAATGATCTCATCCATTGAGGTGCCGGGGCCGAAGCAGCCTTTGATGCCCATGGCCTTGATGGCGGGCAGATCTTCATCGGGGAGAATACCGCCAGCGGCTACGAGGATATCATCGACGTCATTCTGCTTTAAAAGATTCATCACTTTAGGGAAAAGAGCCATATGTGCGCCAGAGAGGATGCTCATTAAGATAGCGTCGACATCTTCCTGGATAGCGGCTTCAACAATCATCTCAGGGGTTTGGCGAATACCAGTATAAATCACTTCCATGCCGGCATCGCGCAGGGCACGGGCAATGACTTTTGCGCCACGGTCATGCCCATCCAGACCCGGTTTGGCGACCAACACGCGAATTGGGCGAGTATCAGTCATGTAAATGACTCCTTTGTCAAAGAAATACGCCTGGTAATGCAGCGTTATAGAGCGCACAAATGGCACGTTCCTGTTCCGCGTTTACGTTTTGTCTGTCTTCCTTCCATTCTACAACGGGGTCAGGGTTGTCGCAAGGACGCGAGAGCAGTTTCGCTCGTGCGATGATCTGTTGTTTTTCGACAAATGGAATGATTGGGACCGGCAAACGTGCCAGCACATGTTGCTCAATCTGTGGTTGCACCCATTTATAGGCTGTATGGAGGAGAGCGGTATAGGTTTGCAGCATTTGCGAATTGAGGAGGGCCAGATAGAAATAGAGTTCATCCAGCGCGGCATCTGGGGCGCGTAAATGCAGCAAATACAATGTTTGGATGGCGACATGGCCTTGCGTATCAAGTGCGGCTTGTAAGCGACCTGTGCTTTTCACGACCAGGAGCTTGGGCGCGATGTAACGTTCAAGGGGTTTTGCAATGTCCTTGCGTGCCATCCACCAGGCGTTAAAGGTTATTTGGTAGGGGTGTACATCTCTTCCTCCGCGCAGTACCGGGTAGCATTGCTGCTCTTCGTTGCTGGGGGCACATGTTTTACTGTTGCCATTGCCGGGTGGTTTTCCTTGGACGAGATGGGCGGATGATTGGCCAATTTCCTCGCCACGGCGGATAGAGAGGAAGGTGTTTAAAGGGGCGAAATGAGTGAGTGCGTCGGTATCTTCATCTAGATAGGCACGTAGCCGCTCGATGGATGAGCCGTGGTGACTACTCAAAAGATAGCGCAACTCGGCACGAGGTTGACGCGAAAAAAGTGTTTGAGGAACGGTAGCTGATCCACTCCCCTCGTCCCCAGGGTACCCGCGAGGGGTACCCCTACCATGGACGAAGAATGCCCCTCTAGCGTGTTCGTCCATGGTAGGGGTACCATTTACGGGTACCCTGGGAATGGGGGAGGCGAGGGGCAAGACAGAGTTTACAATAAAATTTTCCCCCTTGTGTTCCCACCGATCGCGTATCCAGGTTACGTGATGTGTTGGTTGCGGGGGGCGTTTCTGGGCGATGATAACTACCGCGCCCACTTGCGCGGCAAAGACGCCGGCCAGGTGCCAGAGGTGGTGGATGGTAAATTCGTTCAGCAGGCGTTTGCGTTCAGTGGAAGCATTGGTACGGGCCAAGACGGGATCGGGCAGCACGATGGCGAGCCAACCGTTGGGTCGCACGATTTGCAGGCCAAGGTTTAAAAAGAGCAGGTAGCTATCGGTTTGCCCATGTTGTTGTGATGAACGATACGCACTCAGGTCGATATTTTTGGTGGCGAGATAGGGTGGATTGGCTAGAAACAGATCAACGCATGGCTCACCCCACGGTAGGGCGAGGGCATCACCCTGGTGAATATGCCAACGTTCGTGCATACCAGCCAGGGTACTCAACTGCATCTCGGACAGGAAACAGGAGATGGGGTCGGGATCGAAGCCCCAGATGTTACGTTGGATCAGCGAGGAGAGTGTCTCCTGTTGAGCATCGTTACGTGTGTGATAGGCTGTCAGGCGACGCGTAGCTGCTACCAAGAAATTGCCGCTACCACAGGCAGGGTCAAGCACGCGAATGGTCGAAAGATCGGTATCGGCATTGTAGCTACAGGCATCGAGAATCTGTTCAACCAGCGCGGGGGGTGTTGAGAAATGGCCGCGCTTGCGACGTTCCGCCAATGGCAAGGTAGTCTCGTACCAGCCGAGCCGTTCTGGGTACAGTACTTGCGTAGCCGTCCGTTCTTGCAGGCTGTGCGACAATTTAGGCTCCATGCATAAGCTCAAGAGCTTCACGGGCGGCAAGACGACCAGCCTCTTTTATACTGGAAGCTTTGCCGACGCCCAGGAGGACGTCGCGTTCGAATACACCCACGGTAAAGACGCGATCGTTGGTGCTCCCACCCTGTTCGAGTATGCGGTAACGCGGCAAATTGCGTGAACGTCGCAAGACAATCTTTTGCAATCGTCCCTTGGGATTGGTATCCAGTGCCTGATGGCTGAGTTGCTCAACCATGGGCAAGACGATACGAGCGACAAAAGCGCGTGCTGCTTCTGGCCCTTGGTCTATCTGGATGGCTCCCACGAGGGCTTCCAGGACATCTGCGCAGAGAGAATCACGCGAACGATCATTGAAGGTGCGCAGATTGGCGATATCAACGCGAATATAGGGGAAGAGGCCCAGCTCCTGCCCTATGCGAGCCAGAATACGGCGGCTGACCACCTCAGATTTGAGTGCGGTCATTTCGCCTTCTGAAGCGGCAGGGAAGGTGCGATAGATGTGTTCCACGACATGCGCACCAATGATGGCGTCGCCCAGGAATTCCAATGTGTCATATGAATCTTGTACCGCTGTTTCAGGGCAACACGAATGGTGTGTGATAGCTCGCATTAATAGCGATCTGTCACGAAATTGTACTTGAAGTAGTGCTTCGAGTGTTACAAGCTTGTCTAAATCGTCCATATAGGTTTATTATATCTTAGAAAGGCTAATTGGTCGAGATATTTGCGCTATTCATAATCATTACATAATAGAATAGACTGGAAACAATTATGGAATCGCGCTTGCTTTTAAGGCGTTTTCGACGTTTATGTATGATCGCTTTACCTTTGGCACTTTTCATGGCTTTTCTTCTGCCGCTTACGGCGAGTGCCGACGCTATTTTAATGGGTTCTCACCCACTGAATGTGCTGGGTGGAGCAAATCTAACTGGCCTGCGCACTAACAGTGGACAGCTTGATGGTCCTACATTCTTCGGTTTCGTGATGATTACGCTGGTCGAACTTGGTGCCATCTTCTGGGTAGGGGCACAGTTCTGGCTCATGTTTGTACTGCAACTGGCGTCGAAAGGGAATGCCACGCAAGAAGCTATTCATCGGCAGACACAAGAACGTTTTGAGCGACGCTGGTCTCTGCCTGTACTGCTCGTTCTTTTGGTGGCAAATGTAGGGGTGTTGGTCGGGCAAGTGCTCATTGCTAGCGGTGGACAGTGGCTCCAGGCCTTTTCACCACCAATACTGCTCAGCCTGGCTTCCAATGGGCGCGTTGGTACCTATTGGACGGTGCGCGAATTTGTGCTTGTACTGGCTATTCTGCTTGCTCTCTTCATGCTCTTTGTCAAAAAACGCCCACCCCTGATCAATAGCATCTTGCCTTCGGTCAATCTCCTACTCGGTTCTTTGCTCTGTATCGCCATTGCCATGTCGAGTCATGCCGCCGTCAACGCGGATATCCTCATTGAGGCAGTGCTGATCGACTGGTTCCACCTGATCGTGGCGTCATTGTGGGTGGGTGGCATGCTTTACATAGCCACCATCTACCTGCCTGTGCTACAGAAGAAGTCGATTGTCGAACGCGTGCAGTCGCTGGTGACTCTGTTAGCTTACTCTGCCCCGTTAGCAGTTACTGGCATTATCTTGATGTCGATCACTGGCCCCTTTAGTGCTACTATCTATCTCAGTTCATGGGAACAGCTTTTCAGTACTGCTTATGGGCGTGCGCTCTCGGTCAAAATCGCGCTGGTTGGCGTGTTATTGATCTCCAGTGGCATCCATTTCTTTTTCCTGCGACAACGACTGGCGAAGGAGTATAAAAAGTACATGTATGCGCTTGAAGGCGTTACGTTCAAGCAGGAGCAGCAGATAAAATTACGCGAGGGACGCATGACCAAGCGTGTTGATCGCCTCACGACCATATTGCGTTGGGAGCCGTTAGCAGGGATAGCGATCGTCGCCTGTGTGGGATTGATGAACGTCTTCGCGGGCACATTAACGCCGATAACTACTCAGCAGCAACAGCCAGCGACAAACGCTTCTTCTGCCTACAATACGACGGTGCAGACAGCAGATCATGCTTACACCGTGAAACTCAACATCAATCCCAATCGCTTCGGTAGCAATCTGTTCACGGTAACAGTAATTGCTACTAGCACGGGGCAGCCCACGACTAACGTCGGCGTAGTGGTATATACACAAATGTTAGACATGGACATGGGCACCGACAACGTCACTTTGTTACCCGATGGAAAAGGGCATTTCAGTGCTACTGCGGTTCTTTCAATGAGTGGAAATTGGGCGGTACGGGTACAAATACGTTCGCCCGATCATATCTTCCACGAAGCAAGTATTAAAATATTCACTCAGTTCTGATAATCGATGGGACACGATTCTTTGCTTCACACAGGCTAGCGTGTGTCCTAACTTTGACATGATAAACTTATGATAGTTATAAAGGTCTACTTTATGATGCGCATGAAAGATACATACAAATGGCTAGTATACTTGGTTTTGAGCATAGCTCTGTTTTTGTTGTCAGCCTGTAGCAGCAATAGTGGGAGTGCGAATACGCAAGCAACTGCCAATCCAACACAAGCACCTGTCAACGGTTTCGGCACGGCAGCTAACCATGTCCATTCTCTGCTAGCTCTACCAGGTCATGTTCTGGTATTGGCAACCCATTATGGCATTTTTCGCGACGAGGATAGCGGTACAACGTGGGCGAAGGTAGCGGCAGGCCCCAAGCAATTAATGGAGGGGCTAATGGCCTATTCACTGGGGGTCAGTTCGCTCAATACACAGCGTCTCTACGTCCTCACGCAAATTGCTATTGTGCCGCATTCTGGCACACTGGGACTGTATACTAGTGCTGACCAGGGGCGCACCTGGAAATTAGCCACGGCGTACGCCGGCATTACCTCTACTGCTCCTTTCTCGGAGGAACCGGGGAATGATACGCCAGATGAAGTGTATATCTATCTCTCCGACCTGGGTGCCTTGGGATTGCGGGTCAGCCTAGACGATGGGCAACACTTTTCCAGTACAGGGACGTTGCCTTTTGGTCTCATTGATAATGTGCTGGCTATTCCAGGTGCGGCTGGACAACTTTTAGCGTATGGCAGTGAAGGGGTTGCGCGCAGTATCGATGGTGGGCTCCATTGGCAAGTTCTCAAAGGACTCAATGGTGGGATCAACGAAATGGTGACGAGTGGGCCACACAGCCCTATTTATGCATCGGGGGACGCGGGTATCTATTCGTCATTGGATGGTGGAAAAAGCTTTACCTTGGTGAACTCAGAGGCGTCGTATGGTTCGCTCACTACCTCACCTGTAGAGCAACAGGTACTGTATGGAGAGACGGGCCGCTCCATTTTCCGCAGTGCGGACGGTGGGCATACATGGTCTGCGCTGCCACATATCAATGGGAATCTTGGCAAATTGGCGGTTGACCCCAGCGATGCCGCGCAGGTTTACCTGTCGCTCTCCTATCCCACGGCAATGTACACCTTCAAACAGAATGCTGTTTCCTGGCAGTCTCTCACACCCAAACTATGAGGATGGATCCAATGAGAATACAACGCCTGATACACTGTGCTATTGGTGCAGTGAGTATGATGGCCCTGCTGCTGGTGCTAATGTATGCGCCATTGCACGCTAAAGCCGATGGGGGCGCACCCAACTTGGCCTATGTTGCTGGCACGACGGCGGGGATCAGCACGGTTGATATCAGTCAGACAAAGGTCGCAGGCACAATTGCGGTGGCTGGTGATCCCCAGGCTCTGGTGCTGAGTCTCGATGGGCGTTTTCTGTATACGGCTCAGCCGACAGTGAATCGTGTCACGATGCTGGCTGCACGGACAGGGCAGACCATCTGTAGCGCGGATATTCCGGGAAAACCTTCACTCTTAACGTTCGATATTACACTTGGCGCGAACATGCTCTATGCCGCCGGCAACGGCGACGATAGCGTGCGAGCCATTGACCCCACGAATTGCGCAATCAAACGCACATTTCAGACCAGTGGCCCCGTGTATGGATTGGCGATAGCGAATATCAGTTCGGGTACCACCGCGACCAATAGTAGTCAGCTTTGGGTCTCTGGCACGACAGCGATAACGATTTTTGACACAGGAGGCAAGCAGTTGGCCTCGGTGCCTGTGCCTGGGGGTCCGCAATATATTACCATCCCTTTGGGAACAATGGCCTATGTCACGACGCGCCAGGGTAGTGTTGTTGCCATAGACCTGGGTTCACACCAGATGCTACCAGTCATCTCTGGTGGCTCTTATGGCCCGATGGATTACGATGCCATTACTGGCGATATCTACGTACCTGATAAGCGCAATGACCAGGTAGTGGTATTAACTCCACTGGCTGCCAACCAGACAGTGCAGCCGCCGGAGCCGAACCGCGTCTTTAAGCTGGCGGGGGTCGCACCACAGTCGGTAGCCATTACCAGCGATGGGCAACTGGGCTTTGTGGCTCTCAGCGGGGGCAATGTGGCTATGATCGATGTGCCTGGTCGCACCATCATCAATACGATTTTCGTTGGTGGCAGTCCGCACTTCATCATCACTGGTCTCTATCCGCCCCTGGTGGGTACGACGCCTCAACAGGCCTCAATCTGGGGAACGGTCATTACCGTAGTGGCCTATGTCTTCGTAGTAGCTCTTTTTGTCATACCTTTTCTGTTCTTTAGACGCTATACCCGCGCTCAAACGGCAAAGAGCAAAAATGAGAAGAAGTTGTAATGAAGGAGGTGCGAAATTGACTAAATCTGTCTCACTGTTCCGCGGCATCAATGTTGGCGGTCACCATATGATACGAATGGACGAACTCAAAGATTTGCATAAATCCTTGGGATTAAAGGATGTTGTCACCTATATTCAGAGCGGAAACGTGATATTTAGCAGTGATGACGCCGATTCGGCACAATTACTAAGGCAGATTGAGGACGGCTTTACCCAAAAATTCGGCTTTCATGTGAACATTATGGTTCGAACTTCAGAGGAGCTACAAGAGATTATTGCGCGCAATCCATTTCAGAACCAACCACTGAAAGATTCAAGATCGGTGGTGGTTCTATTTCTGACGACTCGCCCAGAGCAAACAGCATTGGAAGAGCTTCAGAAAACGTATGCTGGCCCTGAAGAATTCTACCTGCTCGGTCAAGAATTGTTTATTTATTACGCAAATGGCATAGGACGCTCAAAACTGACCAATACCTTGATTGAGAAGAAGCTGAAAACCAGTGGCACCGGCAGAAATTGGAATACCGTTCTCCAATTGCAGAAGCTGATGCAGGAATAGGTCACTTTTTCATTCCAGCCAGCTCAAATTATGGTTCTTGGTTGGCGCGCCGATGAAATTCACGCTGCACCGTCAAATTTAAATGATTGGCCGCCGTTTTCTGACCGAAGGCACGAACAAGGTCGCGTGTGATTACGGCTGGTGTTCCTGAATTCTCAACGGCAGGACTGTATTGTTGGAGTGTTTGCAGGGGTGTCACTGCTGCATTATTGATGAAGGGGGAAGGAAGGAACTGGGGGAACATACATTCCATGGGAGTTCTGGGGGAACTGATAAGACATGTATGAAAGTTCCTTCTTCTGTAGGTATGACGTTGTAGCCGACGTATTTGTTCCAGGTTTCCCGTAATAGCTTTTTTTGCCCTTTTGATTCACTCTATCAGGAAATCTTTGTTCTAAAGTGTGCTGCGAGAGGCTTCGTATAGGGCATGGGAAAAGCAGGGCTACCCACATTTGGGAATATGGGTGGGCCATTATGACCCCAGCCAATACGTATAGGACGAGCAAGGAGATTGCGCACACCCCAGGTTCTGGCCGCAGTGGGATTGCCGGGCATGGTTAGACGAAGGGAGCCATAGTCAATAGTTGAAGCAGTATCTTCTGCTATACATTGGCGGTTAAAAGAGCCATCGATATTGTACAGCGCGATAATACTTCCAAGCGGAAACTGAGTGGGAGAGACTGCGCATGCGCCCGCATGTGTCCAATTACCATCCGTCATACGTGCGTTCTGGCTAGAAGCAGATACACTGATGGGGTTCATTTCCTGGTTGCCGGTGGCGGCAAAGGCATTCACCAGGACTTGGGAGCCAATGCCGAGAAATAAAACAAGACAACCCAGCGCGACAATATGGATACGCCAGGCATTGTTCCAATTTAATGCCTTAAGAAGCATGGTCAAAAGTAACTCCTTTTTCACTCATCCCGCCCTCCTCCCAACACGCCGTTTTATGCAAACTGATAGTATTACGTTTCCTGAAATATAGTAACGAATACATTCTGCTTTTTGCCACAAATTGGTACTTTTACCAAGTTTGTGGACAGGAGTTAGTTTAGCCATTCGCCGGGGGTGTGGCTACGGACGCGAACACCGCCATCTTGCTCTTTGATAATTTTGGCATCTTGGGCCATTTTTGCGCGGATTTGGGCAGCGGAGGTGCGTTGCCAATAGGCGGCGGGAAATAGTCCGATGCCCACAGCAAGGGCCGCCCCAATTTCGGTGCGTGTCACTGGTAGATGAGCGGGTAGGCGCAGCGGAATACTATGCAATTTACCCAGGTGGAGGATTAATACGAAGGAAAAGACAGCTAGTTCGACAATACTTACCGCAATGTAAGACCATACCTCAACTCGGCCTTTCTTCCGAAAAGCAAAAGCAAACGCCATATTGAGCAAAGAGAGAAAAATGGTGACGCCGAATGTCACCGGAAAAATAATACTTGTCACCTAAGCCTCCACGCGGGTAGCCACCAGGGCTGTGAATTGTTAGTTATACGTTAGCTGTAGATTGGAAAAAGCTACCTCAGTGCCCATGAGGTTTACTAACATGCCAATCTCGCCACTACTAAATGACGCGTCCTGAGCAGTTCCCACCTTCTTGCCGTTTACCAGGAAGGTATAGTTTTTCCCGTTGGCGATGACTTTAAAAGTATTGGCATTCTTGCTACCCTGTCCTTGATGGAATTCACCTCCGAAGGCATGATGCCAAATGGACGTCCAGGGATGAGCCGACTTTCCCTTACTATTATCATATTTCCAAAACTGGTACTCACCGCCATGGGTGTTCACTACCTCAAAACTATAGAAGGTAATACTATTTTGGTTGCCTTGCGTTTGAGAAGTAAAGCGTAAAATCATTCCGAACGAGTTGTTAACGTTGCCATCATTGCCTTTGATCTCTTCCATGGTCAGAGTGTATGCCACTGGTCCCGAGAGTGTAACGCCAGGAAGGATCGCGGGAGCACTCTGATTAGCATCGTTATCCAATATATGATACGCCCCATTTTCAAACCTGTATACTTTATAGCCACTATCTGCTATAGGCCAGTTATGAATGTTCTGTGTCAAGGGGTCGGTTAAGATAGGGTGTATGAAAAAGTTGTAGGCAATCAAGCAGCAAAGCCTTGCTCCCAGAACGAGTTATAAGACTGGTTGAGAACGCAAGTGCGCAAAGCGAGGACCGCCTCCAAGCCATCAGGAGTCCAGCGCATGCCAGAGCGTTTG
>JBBQXY010000031.1:0-40742 GCA_038209195.1 Ktedonobacterales bacterium
GCAGATAGCTCCGGCAACGAGAGAGACTGTGCGGTAGAATGCATGAGGAAGGCTCCTTTTTCTGCGATGATCAAAACTGGACAGTTCTATCTTAGCAGATGGAGGGGCCTTTGTCTCTCAGCAATAATTCACAGACCCTGCCATCGCTCTTTGCGCTCTGGCAATGAGTACTATAGGTGTAGCAGGTATTGTCCGTTTTGGTTTCGTCGAGCCAGTAGTCAAATTGGATATACAGAAAGCCGAGAGGTTAACCTGACCGCTTCGCTCCACTCGGCTTATCTGTTTTACTCTCGTTCACTTTTCAACGAGACTAATTGTTTGAGCTTATCCCAGACTTCTGTACAAGCTGATAAGGTTGCCATCCAGGTCTTGTATGTAGGCAGTACGGATCCCCCAATCGGGTCGATCCGTTGGTTCACTGACGAACATTATCCCTTTTGCACGCAAGGTCGCACAAAATTCGTCAAGTGCATTGACGCTGAACTCAATCACCGCACGGTGCCCATTGACCGCGCTGGCATGTACCATTGGCAAGGCCTCTTCCATCGCTTTGCGGTCAAAGAGGGAAAGCTTCATGTGTGCGTTGGCCCTAAGTTCAGCATAGCCGCCATGGTTTTCCAAAACTTCAAGCCCCATGCTATCGGAGTAGAAAATCAGTGCTTTCTGCACATCTTCGACGAGCAAGGAAATATGGGTTAAGGCGAGAGACATTTCAAATCCTCCTCAGCTTCTATTATAATAATTGGTGCGTTATTATCAGTATGTCGCTTTTCTATAGTACATTTGTTTTATGTCTTTGTCAATTAAAGGAGTGTGTACATGATTCTATCCATTGTTCCAGGCACGTTCGCAATATGCCGCTTATCGCCAACACAGGACATCCCGCCGTGGGTATGGCAACGGAAAGCATTTCTTTCCGTGACATACACCGAGGATGAGCTATCGATTGTTTGTTCCGTTGAAGTTGTCCCTGTTGATATTCAATGTGAACGAGATTGGGTTGTACTCAAAGTGCAAGGTCCACTCGATTTTTCCCTCACTGGCATTTTATCGTCGCTGGTCAGCCCTCTTGCCGCACACAATATAGCAATTTTCGCCCTCTCAACATTTGATACCGATTATATCCTGCTCAAAAAAATGGCTCTGCCCCAGGCCAAAGCTGTATTAGAGCAAAATGGACATACATTCCACTGAGGTTAGCTCATATAGAACCCTGTCTTGTATACGGTAAAGCTAAGCAGACCGTGTATTAGGCAGTGATCAAAAAAATTCCTAGTTTATAAAGGAAAAATTATGTTTAATACAACTCATTCTCAGGGCATACAAACGCCAACTGAGACAACTACCGCGGGTGGCGAGAACCGCGCAGATGCGCGAAAAAGGCATCGCCTTGAAATGACTTTATGGATTATTGGCCTGATTGTATTCATTGCCTCGTGCTTCATCATTCATTTCCATCCTGCACCATATTCATTCGATTTGTTAGCAACAGAGGATGCACAATCTGTTCACTACTGGCCTGGAGTAGTCTCCATTCTTGATTTCCCCAGCGTATTGAATAATCCGATACCTTCGGCAGTAGCATTAGCAAGCTGGTTTTTCGGCATGCTTATCGTAGGCTTTGTACGGCTTCTGCGCAAGCTACCTGCCCTGGCATGGTTCCAGTCCGCCATCTTTCTAATCTTAACCGTTATGAGCTCCGCTGGCTTGAATGTCGTGCTGGATGAAGTAATAGCGCGCCCTCGTCCAGATACTCATAAATACCCTATCCATCTTTTTACTCCTCTGGTGCCGTTTCCAACATATCCTTCGGGACATACCGAGCACGATGTAGCCTACTATGGCTTCTTACTCTACCTGAGCTTTACAAAACCTGTACGCGAGTGGCGCTATCGTTGGGTCTTGCTTCCCTTCCAATTGTATGCCGTATATGACATTCTATCGATCGGCTATTCACGCATCTTGGAAGGCGATCACTGGCTCACCGACGTTTTAGGTGGCTACCTGGAAGGTGCAATTTACCTCTTCTTTTTCATTTTCCTCTACCGTTTCACAACCGATTGGTTAGCAAAACGACATGCCAGAAAACAAGCAGAAAAAGGCACTATGTTACATGTGTAAAGCAGGGTTGCAAGGGGCGGCAGCCCCTTGACTGCACCCTGTCCGGGGGACAGGTAATTAGGGCTGCGCCCTAGTTCTTCCTCCCCCCTCCTCTGCCGCCGAAGGCGGCTTGTAAAATGAAGAGAAACAAAGTACCAGCCCCATTTGAAATGATATTGCCGCGCTATACGTGTAATAACTAATAAAGCAAAGTCTTGCACATAAAATGCTCTGAAAAGGAGAAACAACACATGACTATCACATTGACCTCTCTACTCATTTGGCTGTTAATTGGTGCAGTGGTCGGCATCATAGGAGAATTGATCGCTCGACGACGGACCCCTGATGGCCTAATTGGAGCCATAATAGTTGGCTTTATTGCCATCTTCCTGGTTGTTGGCGTCTTCCATTTTCACATCGCGGGTGAACCAAGCATCTATGGTGTCCCACTCATCAGTTCGATCATAGCCGCCGCCATCCTTGTGCTCCTCTGGAGTGCCTTTGCCTATCATCGCGTTCATCACTACACCTCGCGCTATTATCGCCGTGGTTCGTATGTGCGCCGCCCCCGCCGCCGTTTCTTCTAACAGACTTTTGGAGATAAGACTGCCCGTGAGCAGACTGACGTGCTGTCCTGGCTGTCATCCTGAGCGCTGGTTGTCATCCTGAGCGCTGGCTGTCATCCTGAGCGCTGGTTGTCATCCTGAGTGCTGGTTGTCATCCTGAGCGCAGCGAAGGATCTCTGCCCCCGTCGAGCCAGATCCTTCGCTGCGCTCAGGATGACAGGCCTTTTCTCCAAATGTCAGCCTTATAGCCCAAATTATTGACAACCCCAAATTCGCATGCTATCGTTAAATAGTAACCAAGCGATGCCTAAAAATTTCCTCACTGCCGCACATGTCACAACACACTATTTTGGGGGGTGTAATAATGTACTCAGCCTTGGCATCTTCTGCTACTCGGAAACGCAAACGGCCCTTTCTTCTCGCTCCTCTCTTCTTCATGTTGCTCGCGTTGTTACTGCTATTGAATGTCTGCGGAACTAACGTGCTGGCAGCTTCCGCGTATAGCGCACAACATTTTACCAACCAATCTCGTATCGGCTTTCAATCTGGCGATGACTGGGAGCCATCAATCACCGCTGATCGCTACGGTCATACCTACGCGCTCTACAAACATTATGATGTAACTGGTGGACAGACCTGTTCCAGTTGCGATCTGCATCTGCTGGTGCAGCGATCGAGCGATGGAGGGCAAACCTGGACCAATCCTCGCCCCATTGCTCCTGGCGCAGTGACCGGTGGGCAATATGATTCACAGATTATGGTTGACCCTGTGGATGGTCGGACCGTATGGGCCTCGTTCCTGCAAAATGCTACCTCGTTGATCGCGGTCGTCAAATCCACCGACTTTGGTCAGACGTGGAGTGCGCCCAGGTTTGTCTCTACACACCAACCCGGTCTGGACAAGGATGAACTGGCTGTACGCGGCAATACCATCGTCGTAGCCTACGATGACAACTTCAATACCTGGGCCTCTATCTCGTTAGATGGCGGCAATACATGGACAACTCGCAAAGTGTTCCATACCAGCCCTCTTTTTAGCATCAGCTTATCTGCTGGTGCCGCCATTGATTCGCTCGGCAATATCTTCATTAGCTGGGATAGCTTTGCTAAAGCCCATCGTCAGAATGGTGATGGCCCTTCTACCCTGTGGGTCTCAAAGTCCAGCGATGATGGCAAAAGCTGGTCTCGTAAAGTGATCGATGTGAGTGGCGCACCACCTCCCTGTGCCAATTGTGGCTATTCTTTTCTGGGAGCACAAATGGCATTGCGCATTGGTAGTGACGACACTATTTACCTGCTCTGGAATGGCACAGTTGACCAGACGAACTTTGCTCCCGAACGCATCTTCTTCTCACGCTCAACCGATCACGGCAACAACTATTCTCCGCGTGTCAGTATCTCGGATGCTCCCAGTGGGGTCGAGCATAGCTTTCCCACGCTAGCTGTAGGCCCTACTGCCGGCGATGTGCGCTTGGCTTGGATGGATACGCGCACCGGAGCCTGGAACGTGTTCTACCGCAGTAGCCAGGATGGCGGACAACACCTCAGTAACATCGTTCGTATTTCTGGCTACGTCTCCAGCTACCCTTATCTCTCGTCAAAAGGCTTTGGCTCCCCCTATGGTGACTATATGTCCATGGTAGTAGATGGGGGCAGCACAGTGCAAATAGCCTTCGGTGAAGGCCCAAGCTATCTAGGGCCAGGAAATATCTGGGTCGCGCATAGTCTGAACGGCTAATAAGCTATCTCCATGAGGAGTTGAAGCTGGATCGTGTGGCCTCATGTCGTAACTGCCACAACGTTCAGCTTCAACTCCAGTTAATCCGTAAGAGCTCTAAGGAGTTTCCCGTATGAGAAGTTTAACTACTTGGACGTATGCTCTGCCCTTGCGCCGTTGCGCATTCTTTTTGCTCACGTTAATGCTTGTGCTAGTAGGCATTCTGTTCGTGGGGGTACAGGATAGGGCAGTTTTCGCGCAAAAAGCTACGCCCACTACCACGAACACTCAGCACTTCACGCCGCAAGTTCGCGTGGGCTTCCATTCGGGCGATGACTGGGAGCCATCGCTGACCCTTGATAGCTTTGACCATCTCTATGTGCTGTACAAGCACTATGATGTAATCGGTGGACAAACATGCCCAGGCTGCAATTTGCACATGGTTTTCCAGCGTTCTGATGATAATGGTGCGACTTGGTCGAACCCGCGAGCCGTTGCGCCAGGACCAATCAAAGGTATAAGTGGACAGGATGACCCCCAGATCGTTGTTGACTCGGTCGATGGACGTACCGTGTGGGCCTCGTTCATGCAGAATTTCCCCAAGGCACAGATTGAAATCGTCAAATCAACCGACTTTGGCGAAACCTGGAGTAAGCCCGTGGTCGTCGATAACCTACCACCTGCACTGGATAAAGATGAACTCGTCGTCCGTGGCAATGAGGTAGTCATAGGCTATGATGATGGGTTTAATACCTGGGCCTCAATCTCGCTCGATAGCGGTGTACATTGGGCCACATATGCGGTTTTTCCCACGAGCAACCGCTTTAGTATGTCCCTTTCTGCTGGTGGCGCGATTGATGCACAAGGCAACATCTACTTCAGTTGGAACAGCTTTGATAAAGCTCACCGGAAAAATGGCAATGGGCCTGTGACGCTCTGGATCTCAAAGTCGAGTGATAATGGCAAGCATTGGACGCGCACTATCTTCGGCATGAGTGGCGCACCCGCTCCCTGTCACCCTTGTGGCTTTTCGTACCTCAGTGCTCAAGACGCGATCAAGGTGGGGAGCGACGGCACCCTTTACCTGTTATGGAATGGGACTGTTGATCTGACCAATTTTGCTTCTGAACGCATCTTCTTCATTCGCTCAACCGACGGAGGACAAACCTTCTCGCCACGCATGGACGTTTCAACAGCCCCTACGGGTGTGGAGCATTGTTTCCCCTCGCTCGCGGTCGGACAAGCTCCCGGCGATGTGCGCCTCGGCTGGATGGATACGCGCACCGGAGCCTGGAACGTGTTCTACCGCAGTAGCCAGGATGGCGGCAAAACTCTGAGCTCAACAATCCGCGTCTCTAACTATGTGCCCGGCTATTCGTACCTCAAACCAGCAGGATTCAACTTGCCCTATGGCGACTATTGGCAAATGTCCGTCGATGAAAATAACCATACCCAGATGGCCTTCGGCGAAGGCCCTAACTATGCTGGCCCAGGCAATATCTGGGTCGCGCATAGCGTGAATAATTAGCGTGTCAGATATCAATTGCGTGGTGCTGGATTTCGCCGTCTACAGCGAAACCCAGCACCACGCAATATTTTTCCACATTCCGCGGTTTGATTGAGATATGGCAAAAGATGAAAGGCCAGATCAATTGACGCGCGGGGATGCAAGGGGCGGCAGCCCCTTGACTGCACCCTGTACGCACCCTGTCCGGGGGACAGGTAATAGCAGGTAATACAGGTAATAGAGGGCTGCGCCCTAGTTTCTCCTCCCATCCCTGCCGCCGTAGGCGGCCTGACAAATGTAGGTTGATCGTGTAGTATTCATGCCAAATTATGTCCCCTATTGCGGAGTATAACTCTTGGAAAGAAGATACGCGCTGAAATCGGCGACACTCTCCACATCTCCCTCGTTGAGCATATTCACGATCTTTTTCACAACCAGGCGCCGTGGCTGCCCCGGTGTTGTCGGAAGAGCAAAACCTATCGCATTAACAGTTTGTGGCTCGCGCTCAAAGCGAATCTCCTCGGCGAACAATTCCAGCAAATCAGCCAGATCTAATTCTAAGGCCGTAGCCATGCTTTCCAGCACTTTTGCCGACGGATATTTTTGCCCTCGTTCAATTTCTCCGACATAAATTTCTGATAAACCTGCTTTATCACCCAGCTCTTTAATCGTCAGATGGCGGTATTGGCGTTCTCGTCGAATGACCCGACCAATGATTTCTTGCAAATCTGTCATGCTTTCCTCTTCTTTCCTATGCTCTTGGCATATCTGCCACGATTACTATGCTCTCAGCATAGTTTTCCTATTCCAGTATAAACTATCAGCGTGTTATATTCAAGACATGAGTTGTGACTAACCTATGAACCTAACCTTAAAGGAGGTACCTTTCAATGTCAGTTTACCTTTCGTTTCACACGTTTGCATCCGGTCAACCGGATGTCCGTGCTTCTTTACCCTTGCCTATGGTATACGAGAATGTGCCAGCAATACCCCCTACCTGGGAATACCGGGTATTGACCATTGATACCAGTGAGCGAGCGTTGCCGGATGCAACCCATTTGAACGAGTATGGTCAAGAGGGCTGGGTGCTCGCGGGTATGTTGGATGAGAGAAAAAGCGGCGGCGGCGTGTTTGTGCATTACTACTTTGTCCGCCAGAAAGCGGAATAAGGAGAAAAACTATGGCATCAAGTTTGTTTGTCCCAACCGTGATCGAGACAACTGGGCGTGGTGAACGCGCCTATGACATTTTTTCGCGCTTGTTACGCGAACGTATCATTATGGTGAATGGCCAAGTCGAGGAGACAATGGCTAATCTGGTCGTGGCGCAACTGCTCTTCCTGGCCTCGGAGGATAGTAAGCGCGAGGTGAATATCTACATTAATTCACCTGGCGGCTCTGTCACCGCCGGCTTGGCCATCTACGATACCATGCGTATTCTGCCCTGTCCAATTGCGACAACCTGCGTCGGTTTTGCCGCCAGCTTCGGCACGATTCTACTCATGGCGGGAGATCATGGCCTGCGCCGTTCCCTACCCCATGCTCGTATCCATATCCATCAGCCATTAATCCAGGGTGGCATTGGTGGACAGGCCACGGATATTGACATCCAGGCCAAAGAAATCCTTCATACGCGTGATGTCCTCAACGGCATTATTAAGCATCACACCGGGCAGACCCTGGAGCGCATTCGCAAAGATACCGATCGCGACTACTTCATGAGTCCAGAGGAAGCAGTAGAGTACGGTATCATCGATGAGGTATTGCCTTTGGCTGAAAAGTAATAACCCCTAAGCACAAAGAAGTACCATTCCTCTGGAGGAAAGCGCCGGTCTGTAAATGATTGCTGAGCCTACGCTGGTATCGACCTGAACGACCGCCAAGGTCGTCCCTACTATACACGTATGACGTGCATAACGTGCAATATAGTAGGGGCGACCCTTGCGGTCGCCCTGGACATCTTTACGATACCACTTCGCGCTATTGAGCAGTGAGCGTGTGGTCTAGCTTTTCTGGGTCTGGTTGTTGCAAAGAAGCCTCCTGATCCTTTTGCGTCTTTTGAGACTTTTGAGATTCTTGTATTTGAAATTGTTGTGGATGGTTTTGTTCCCAACGCTTCCAGAACGAAGTAATAATCTCCTGAATGACTCCTGCAAGCGGTACCGAGAAAAAGCCACCCAGAATACCGAAAAGTTGACCACCAGCTAAGAGCGCGAAGAGTGCCACAATAGGATGGAGTCCAATTGATTGGCTAAAGATGCGCGGAGCCAGCACCTGCCCAAGCACAATCTGCTGCAGCAGCACGATAAAAATGATCACAATCAGTACTGTTATCCATCCCTGTGGGATCGCCGCCAGGATACATAGCAACCCACTGACATAGCCTCCAATCATAGGGATGAAGAAGAGCAGGAAGAAGATCAAGCCAAGTAAGGTTGCGTAGGGTACATGGAGTAGCGTGAGGACCACGCTGGTACACACCGCCCCAATCGCGGCAAGCAGGAACAGCCCGCGAAAGTACCCACCCACGCTGCGGTCAAGCGTGTGTACTAAAAAAGTGAAGGTATCGCGGTACGCTAGCGGTGACTTTGTACACAGCCAGCGCACAATACGCGCTCCATCAATTACAAAATAGACGCTCAGCGTGATTATGATGATGAACGTAATGAAGTTACCGAGAATTCCGGACAGCAAGGGAATGATTTTTGTAATAAAGCCCTGCACTTGGGATAGCAATTGATTCCTATACTGATCAATTTGCTGCTGCGAAATTCCAAACTGAGCCAGGAAATCTTTAGAAGTTTGCAAAAAATGTTGTCCTGGTGGACCAAAGAGGGATTGTATGGAAGAGGATGATTCACGCACCAGCGAGAATACCACATAGTAGATCACCACACTCAAGACAGCCATGACCACCACATACGCGATAGCGATTGCCAACGGGCGCGGGAGGCGGCGCTGCAACAACTGTGTAAACGGATACATCATATAGGCCAGCAGTGCCGAGATGAGCACCACAATGAGTGCGTTCGAGATCAATGAAAGTGCATAGAGGATGATCGCGCCCATCACAATACACGCCAGAATCGTCAGTACTACAATCAGACGCTTCGTCCAGGTAGTGCGAAAAGTAGGCAGAATCAAGCGCTGTTCTTGCCCTGTGTTTGAAGACATGCGGTGTGCAGCCTTTCTCCAGAATATTTTCCCCTCTGGTCGTTCATACGAAGCAATCGCCCGTTCCAAATAGGTGAAGTACATACCCTCCCAGAGGCTCACTACTCGCGTAGTAGTGTGTCGATCATACACGTAAACTGCTTTTTACACAAGCCCCACAGCCGCTCGATGCACATTACCCTCAACCCTATAGCAAACAATGCTTCCCCATCGTTTAACTTGTAAATTCTTCCATTGGATGGTATACTTTCTATAGTGCTCGCTTGCTTAACCTTTCTAAGAGCGCCAACTTCTTCCTTCACCAATCATTCACAACAAACCAACTGATACAAACGCTACAATCGGTACAACTGACGACACATTGAAAACAAACCACCTATCAGAAATATGTCTCAAATGTCCCAACCATCCCAACCTCTCAAGCATTATTCCATCGAATGCAATATCACTAAAGAATTGGGAGTCTCAAATGTCCCAACCATCACAACCTCTCAAGCAGGAGAACGCTAGCGCACGAGGTTACAAGACTTTTGAGAAACCCTGTCACTCCGTCATCTCGATATTGACATAGCTCTTGATGTATGATAGTATAAATACCGTCGAAGGACGACAGTTATGCAAAATCAAGGCAGTCAAAAAGCCTGTGAACTGGCTCCAGCATTCGGGTGTGGCCAAGCGGTAAGGCATCGGTCTTTGGAACCGACATCCCTGGTTCGAATCCAGGCACCCGAGCCAACACTTTGAGAACATCAATTCGCACCTGTGACTGTTCTCTTAGTTAAGCGGTCACTTTTTATCGTAAACGCGCCTACTTCCCTCTCATATTCGAGAAAAGGGTCTGTACATCTTACTATGAATACATATGCAACCGTCGTACTGGCAGCCGGTAAAGGTACACGGATGCGTTCAGCATTGCCTAAGGTGCTCCATCCTTTGGCAGGAATGCCACTACTTGGGCATGTGCTGAATGCCGTAGAAGCTATTCCCTCCGCCCTCAATGTCCTTTCTTCAGAAATCCAGGTTTCTACCCATCGTCCCATTGTCGTCCTTGGTCACGAAGCTGAGCAAATACAAGCCCATTTTGATATGCGCTGCCACTATGCTATTCAGGAAGAACTTTCAGGAACAGGGAGTGCCGTGCTTTGCGCGCAATCTGCGGTAGACGTGCTTGTCCCACAACCGCAAACCGTGCTCGTCTGTTATGGCGATACCCCTCTCATCACAGGTGAGATGTTGGCACGCGTGCTAGCTGAACACCTTCGTCAACAGGCAACCATCACATTCTTGGTTGCCCATGCCACCTTGCCCAGTGACTATGGTCGCATCGTACGCGATAGCGCAGGGCAAGTATTGGAAATCATCGAAGTAAAGCGAGCCACCGCGGCACAATTGCGCATTGATGAGGTCAATTCCGGCGTTTATTGTTTTGATTGTGCCTGGCTGTGGCCTACCCTCCAATCTTTACCACGCAATGCCTCCGGCGAATATTATCTCACCGACTTAATCGGCATTGCGAGTTCCCAGGGACGCACGATTGCGACCGTGACTGGTTCGCTTGCGGAGACTCTGGGAATTAATAATCGTGTCCAGCTCGCCGACGCCGAGCAACTCTATCGCCGTCGCATCCTAGAACAGCATATGTATGCCGGTGTGACCATTATTGATCCGGCTACCACCTATATTGACGCTGAAGTCACCATCGGCAGCGATACAGTTATCCTCCCAGGTACTATGATTACCGGGAAGACCTCTATTGGTACCCAATGTCGCATTGGGCCAGGCACAACGATTTATCAATCAACCGTCGGCAACTCCTGCGTGATCCGTAATTCTGCCCTGGAAGAGGCTATCCTTGAAGACGAAGTAAGCGTTGGCCCGTTCAGCCATTGTCGCCCAGGTGCCTATCTGGCCCATAATGTACGTATGGGGAACTTTGCTGAAGTGAAAAATTCCTATGTTGGTGCTGAAACCGATATGCACCATTTCAGCTATCTCGGCGACGCTACCGTAGGCGAACATGTCAATGTAGGAGCAGGGACAATTACATGTAATTTTGATGGCGTACAAAAACATCACTCAGAGATTGGTGACGGAGCGTTTATTGGAAGTGGTACAATGTTAGTAGCTCCCATCATAGTGGGTGAGCAGGCGCAAACAGGAGCCGGCACGGTTGTTATCAGAGATGTTCCTCCCGGAGTACTTGTTGCTGGTGTTCCTGCACGGGTGTTGCGTATGTCCCAAATGTCCCAACCTGCCGAAGGTTCTATGGCTGAGGGCAGCAAAAAGGAGTAATAGCTGTTATGGACGGCCCTGGCTTAGCAAGTATAGCCGCCGACATCGGTTCTCAAATTCCGTCATTCGATGCAGTAGCGTGGTTACAACTCACGATCTTGATTGTCTCGCTTGTTCTTTGTGCATTGGCTTCCGCGGCTGAAACAGCGTTTACCTCAATCAGCCGTATCAAACTCAAAAACCTGGTGGAAGATGGCGATCCCAAGGGTATTGAAATCGAGCATCTGCTCGCGAACCCGAACAAATTTCTCTCTACCATCTTGATTATCAATAGCGTCGCCGTCATTGTGGCTTCTAGCATGTCTACTGTGTTAGCCTTACGCTATTTCGGGAGCCTGGGAGACCTTATCGCCACTATCCTCATCTCTTTAGTTGTGCTCATCTTTTGTGAGATTACGCCCAAGACTGCTGCGGTACAAAATCCCTTGCGCTGGGCTAAGATCTTTGTCCGACCAGTGCGTGATGCCGCCTGGGGCTTACAGCCTATTGTCTGGTCTCTGGGAGTGATTACCACCGCTCTTGTGCGACTAATGGGTGGACAGGTAAAGCATGCTGGCCCGTTTGTGACAGAGGAAGAACTTCGCCTTCTTGTGACCGTAGGTGAGGAAGAGGGTGTGCTCGAAGAAGACGAGACTGAGATGATCCACAGCATCTTCGAGTTTGCCGACACAACTGTGCGCGAAGTGATGATCCCCCGCATTGATATGGTGACGCTAAAGGGCGATGCCACTGTTGACGAAGCCGTTGACTTGGCGTTACAAGGCGGCTTCTCGCGTATTCCTGTCTACAAGGAAAGTATTGACGATATTATCGGCGTCTTATATACCAAAGATATGCTCAAACAACTGCGCGAAAACCATAACGCGCTCCCTGTTCGCGATCTGGTGCGCCCGGCCTACTTTGTGCCTGAAACCAAAAAACTCGATGATCTCCTGCGTGAGATACAACAAAAGCATGTCCATATGGTACTTGTCGTCGACGAATATGGCTCGGTCGCCGGCTTAGTGACCATTGAGGACCTCGTCGAGGAGATCGTAGGCGATATTCAAGACGAATATGACCGCGAAGAGAAATTGTTTGAGCAGATTAATCAACATGATTACATTTTTTCTTCTAAGATCAGCATTGATGAGTTCAATGAACTCATGGATACGCACCTAGACGACTCAGATTATGAGACGCTTGGTGGTTTTCTCTATGCCCAGCTCGACAAAATCCCTAACGTTGGCGATACCGCCACCTTCAATGACCTGACTTTTACCGTTTTAACCACGCGGGGAAGACGCATCACGCAAGTCAAGGTAGAACGCCCAAAGAAAAATCAAATTGGTGAAGGACAGCAAAGTGTGACAGAACAGCATTCTGGCCCCTTCTTGCTGCCATCTCCTGCAAAGCGCAATGGCGATAACGAGGATAAGTCTGAGCCTCCCTCGCACTACGAGTACAGAGGAGCGTAATGTATGGCAACTAATCTCATGCCTTTTCCTTCCTCTGTGCGTATAGTAGAAGTCGGCCCTCGCGATGGCTTGCAAAACGAGAAAGCTCTGGTGCCAACCGCGCAAAAAATACAGTTTATCACGATGCTTGCCGAAGCTGGCTTGCCTGTCGTCGAGGCAACATCTTTTGTCAGTCCTCGTGCCATCCCTCAATTGAGCGATGCTAGTGAGGTCATGCATGGCCTGACACCTTTGCCCACAACACAGTTTCCCGTCCTTGTGCCCAATCTCAAAGGTATGGAGCGCGCACTCGCGTCTGGTGTTCGTGCCGTGGCAGTTTTTACCGCCGCCAGCGAAAGTTTTACTCGACATAATATTAATATGACTATCGCGGAGAGCCTCGCAAATTTCCAGCCTGTCGTCCAGCTTGCGCAACGCGAAGGTGTTGTCGTCCGCGGCTACATCTCCACCGTCTTTGGCTGTCCCTATGAGGGAGCTGTCGCGCCAGCGAAAGTACTTGCCGTAGCCCAGGCACTTTTGGCAATGGGCATCAGCGAACTCTCGTTAGGGGATACTATTGGTGTTGCCACACCAAATCAGGTGGCAGACGTGTTGGGCTTGTTGCTTGAGCAAGGACCCATTCCGGTCGAACGCTTGGCGGTACATTTCCATGATACGCGTGGCACAGCTCTTGCCAATGTCTTAATGTCTTTACAAATGGGTATTAGCATTGTAGACGCCTCTGCTGGTGGCCTGGGTGGCTGCCCCTATGCTCCCGGTGCGGCAGGCAATCTTGCCACAGAAGATTTGCTCTATATGCTCCATGGCATGGGTATCGCTACTGGTGTCGATCTAGATAAGGTTGTAGCTGCTACGCGCTTTATTGCTCCCCTGTTGGGCCATGCACCCACAAGCAAGTATTTTCAAGCCGCCGAAAGCTCGTGTAAATAATTGTGTGCATCGTCGCAAATTACTAGTACTCTGTTGATCTTCATGTGACAAGTGTGGATGCAAGGGGCCGCGCCACTTGACTGCACCCTGTCCGGGGGACAGGTAATAGCAGGTAATACAGGTAATAGGGCTGTGCCCTAGTCTTCCTCTCTTCCCCGCCGCCGAAGGCGGCATTTCAAATGAAGATCAACAGAGCACTAGTAAGGTGACAGCCAAAGCAGGTATTCAGTCAACTGAATACCTGCTTTGGCTGTGGGTACCTGCTTAATGCTTTTCGAGATACTGGATAGCTGCAATCAATTGTGTATCGCCACTATGCAGAATTTGCTGCTCATTCATACTGCTCGCGTTCTCGTCAGTAGGGCTTAATGGGCTGACATTCGTAGCCAGTTTAACCGTGATATTGGGGGTAATACCCAGGTCTCGGATAAAATGCCCATCGGGCGTCAACCACTCTTGTGTGCCGAGCAGGATAGCAGAACCGTCGGAGAGTGGAAACTCCTGTAACACTGTACCCGTGCCAAAGGTCTTCTCTCCGATAATAATGGCGCGGTGGTTGTCCTGTAATGATCCTGAGACAATTTCTGCCGCGCTCGCTGTATTTCCATTGACCAGGATAGCGATCGGATCGGTGGTATCAACAGTATTGCCTGTAACCGCAAACGGAGTGCGGGCTCCTGTGCTATCTTGTTCTAGCAAGACATTGCCACTTTTTATAAATTCACTGGCTGTGTTAATGGCTTCGTTTAAGTAGCCACCGGGATTATCACGCAGATCAAGTATGATTTTGGTTGCGCCCTCTTTCTTCGCTTGCGTAATAGCCGTTTTTAGTTGGTCTGAAACGCCATCGGCGAACTGTACCATTTGAATATCGGCAATATGGTCTTGCGTGATGTAATGCATAATCACATTGGATACCTTGATCTCTGCCCGAACTACATGAATAGTGAGCGTCTGCTTCGTTGATGGGCGTTGGATAGTAATATCTACACCCGTACCAGCATTCCCCTGGATAAGGGTGCTCACTCCTGGGATATCTTTCCCCTTCGTGCTAGTGCCATTGATAGCAAGGATGATGTCTCCGTGCTTAAAGCCAGCCTTCTCAGCCGGTGAACCTGGAATGGGCGAAGTAATAATGATCTGTTTGGTTTGTGGGTCCTGCCGCAGGTACACACCAATGCCTGTAAATGTCCCACTCAATTGCTGATTTTCAGCTTGGACATCAGCAGGTGTGAGAAAACGCGTATGCCCTTTGTCGTGCAGCACATTCAGCATAGCCTGGATTGCCTGATACGACATTTGCTTGTAATCAACAGCTTTGCGGTCCACATAATGCTGATCTACGATAGACCATGCTTGTTGGAAGAGATTAGCATAGGATTGTGATTGTGTGCCAAGTGCGAAAGAACCCGCATAAAATTGATTGCCGAACCAGCCCCCGGCAAATGCGATGAGAATGAGCGCAATGACTACTATAAATCGTCCTAATCCTCTTCCGGGACGCTTTTTAGGCAATGGCGCGGGTGGAGGAGGGTAAGAAGGATACACCGGTGGCATAAATGTTGGTGGCTGATTATCTTGTTTCTGCTGTATGGGAAATGTATTATATTCACTGTAAGCTGGTTGTTCAAAGACGGGTGTATTTGTATTGTGTTGTTCCGGTTGTTGACCGTGTTGCTCATACCAGTTTGGGTCGTCGTAACTACTCAATGGAGCCTCCCAATAATGCTTGCTCTTAAAGAACGTTGCTGAATTTTTTTACGCTCATTGCTACTACTAGAGATGTTTGTATCGTAGTATCCGCTACCGGTAAAAGTCAACTAGGGTACTGCGACGAAAAAAGGGATGTAGTTCTGGCTTAACTACATCCCTACACATCTTTTGGCTAGCTAGTATGGCGTGCTCCAACTGGTATATGGACATTGCCGCAGGCTCCTTGTAGAGCAGCTAGCTTTCCTGTGTTGAACCTGCTGCCTCGCTATTGACTGGCGTCTGAGCGGGGGCGATTGTGATCGCTAAGGAGCTTGCCTCATTTTCAAGTGGAGCCGCGGCATGATGTTTACCTGTTGCAGGAGCTTGCTTTTTAGGTGGTTCCCATCCGGGAGCACGGGAGACGATCATCGACATCATGCGGCCCTCCATCATGGGAGAGCGTTCGATGATGGCTGAACCCTTCAATACTTCTGCAATCTCATCTAGCAATTTGCGACCAAGGTCTGGATGGCGCATCTCAGCTCCACGGAACTGGACACTTACCCTGACTTTATCACCTTCTGCCAGAAACTCTTGAATCTTTCGCGTCTTTACATCTACATCATGATCATCAGTACGGGGGCGCATACGAATCTCTTTGAGCGTAATAGTCTTCTGATTCTTGCGAGCTTCGTTCTCTTTCTTTGCTTGCTCGTACTTAAATTTACCATAGTCCATCAATTTGCAGACGGGTGGGATAGCATTCGGTGAAATCTCAACAATATCAAGATTCCGTTCACGAGCAATATCAAGCGCACGCATAGGTGTCATCACACCGATCATTTCGCCGTTCTCATCGATGAGACGTACCTCACGCGCACGAATGCGCTCGTTGACTCTTGTCTCGCGTGTGCGGTCATTCCCTCGAAAATCCCTATTATCCCTGTTAATAGGCCAAACCTCCTCTTTTGTAACTAAAAAGCAAAAAACACTAACTATTAGACCACATAAAGTGTAGCATACCTGCACATGCAAGTCAAATTTTTTTGCGGCTTTCTAGGATATCGCTACCAATTCGGTACGCGTAGCCGCTAATTCTATGGTATACTACTAGCATGGTTACCGTATTTCCACTTTTTCAGATCATTGCATCTTTTTTATCACCAACCCCCCGATAAATCAGGCGTGAAGCGAAGGAGGATACTTATGAGCGGCGACAATGCCGTCGATCATTCGCAGTCCAATGCCCCCCTTTCTACTCAATTCCGCTTTTCTCCGCGTTCCCATCGCGCTGCGTCGATCCATTGGCAGGCATGGGGAAAGGATGCATTTGATGATGCTGTTCGGCAGGACAAACCAATTTTTTTGCTTATCTCTTCTTCGTGGTGCCAGTGGTGCCATATTATGGATGAAACCACCCTCTCAGAACCGAGTATTATCACTATTCTGAACCGCGATTATGTATCTGTCCGTGTAGATAGCGATTTGCGCCCTGATGTCAATCTCCGCTACAATCAAAATGGCTGGCCAAGCGTTGTCCTGTTGTCCGCCGAGGGAGAAATCCTCTGGGGCGGAGTCTATGTTCCACCAAAGCAGATGCTCTATTATCTTGGGCATATTCGTCGCTACTATAGTGAGCATCGTCATGAGATTGCCGAACAAGTCCGTGAACTGCAAGATAGACGCTTCACGCAAAAACTCACACACGCTCTTTCTGGAACCGGTCTGCGCCCATTGTTGCAGGAAGAGCGTGTAGCCCTGGTTGACCTTCCGCTTGAAGCAGGCACAGTCCTACGCGATCTTTACGACGCGGATTATGGCGGCTTTCGCATCCATCCACATTTGAAATTTTCTCATGCCGAAGCCTTGGAGCTCCTCTTGTTGCTTTCGCAGCACCCAGGCCAGCATGATGCGATGGATATGGTTTCGTATTCTCTGGAGCAGATGCTGGAAGGTGGACTGTGGGATAAAGAAGAGGGCGGCTTCTTCCGCTATTCTGCTGCTAGCGATTGGAGCATGCCGCATACAGAGAAGATGTTGGAGGAGAATGCCGCGCTACTTCGTCTACTTCTGCTCACTGCACAAACTAGCTCGAACCAACGTTGGTACGATGTTGCTCATCAACTGATAGGCTATATCAATGCCGTACTCTGGCAACCGAAAAGAGGTGTTTTTAGTGGCAGCCAGAGTGCCGACGAAGAATATTACGAACCAGGAGCTTATTCACGCGCTTCGCGTAACGCCCCTGCTGTTGATACAACTGTGTACACGTCGTGGAATGCACGCATGATTTCCGCCTACCTTTTAGCGGGTCAGGTATTGCAAAATCCTTCATTAAAAGCAATGGCAATTCGTGCCTTGAATTGGCTCTGTGAGCATATGGTGCATCGCGATGGGAGCATGTACCACTATGCGCTGAATGGGCACGTAGCACTACCAGGGCAATTAGCGGACCAGGTCTGGATGACGCGTGCCTTACTCGATGCCTATGATTTAGAGCCGCAGAAAGCTTATCTTGAAATGGCTATTGCCCTGATGCACTATGCCTGTGAGGAGCTGCTCGATGAACAAAGTGGCCTCTTCTATGATTATGCCGAGAGTACACAGGCCGAAGGACGCTTGTTGTTGCGCGAGCAACCGCTCATTGAAAATGCCCTGGCTGCGGAAAGTCTATTGCGCATGTCCGTCTATAGCAAACGCAAGAGCTTGAAAGATACTGGTTTGCTTGTGCTCTCCAGTTGCCTAGACAAATATAGCCGCACTGGTATTCAGGGCGCGACCTATGCTTGCGTGGTTGCTCAAGCAGTAGCGAACAAGTGGCTATAAAACGCTAGCGGTAAATGCTGAGCTATTTGGTTGGTACTGTATGCAGCATCTGTGTCAATGCACTGACCACGTCATAGCGCCCATAGGATGGCATTAAATAGACACCCTGCACCATGCTGCGAGCGGCTGTCAGTAATTCTTGCGCGAGTCGCAACCCTTCTTCATGACCATGTTCACCAGCGGCACGCATTCGAGTACGTACCTCCTCAGGAATCGTTATCCCTGGTACTTCGTTATGCAGATATTCAGCATGGCGTGAACTGTGGAGCGGTATACAGCCCAGCAGTATAGGAATGGGCGATTTGCCAGCTCTTTCCAGGAAACGGAGCAATGGAGCCAATTCATAAATGGGCTGCGTCATGATAAATTGCGCTCCTGCCTCGATCTTGCGCCTGTATTTCTCAATCTCCTGCTCCGTCTCTTCATCGGTCATATTCAAATTCAAGGCCGCGCCGATATGGAATGAAGCGTGTGCGCCAAGCGCGGAATTGGCTGCATCATGGCCTTCGTTCATGCCGCGTATGACCTGTATTAATCCGACTGAGTCCACGTCCCACACGCCCGTTGTGTTAGGGTAAGCTCCCACATGCAACGGATCACCAGTCAAGGCCAGAATATTGCGAATGCCCAGTGCGTGTGCCCCCAAGAGCTCTGATTGCAAGGCCATTAAATTGCGATCCCGCGAGGTGAAGTGAATGATCGTTTCAAGCCCCAAATGATCCTGAATCAAACGCGCTACTGCTAAGCAACTCATACGTACCCGTGCCATCGGGCTATCGGCAATATTGATAAAATCGACTCCAGCTTTCTGGAGTAAGATCGCCCCTTCCAAAATCTTGGATGGATTCAAGCCCTTAGGCGGATCAAGCTCAACACTGACGACAAACTCGCCAGCAGCGAGCTTTTCCTGCAATTTGGTCATGGTGCCCTGCTGGGGCAAGACCGTCTCTTCCTCGATTAAACCGCCAATGCTTCCCTTGCCATTGGTCAGCTCGACGAGGCGCACTGCCTGGGCCTCCTTGACCATTCCATTCGTAAATTTAGTTTCGAGGCCGTAATGCTCATCAAGTGCTTTACGCATCGCGGCGATATGGCGTGGTGTCGTCCCACAACAGCCACCAATGAGCCGTACTCCGGCCTCAGCGAAACGTAGCGCGTAATCGGCGAAGTAGTCAGGGGTGGCCATATAAAAGAAGCGGTTGCCGATGCGCGTAGGTAAACCGGCATTGGGTTGTGCTGAAAACAGCACTGGACCGCTCTCTTTGCTGATGATGCCCTGCTGTTGTACTGCTGCTATCATTTCTTGCAATACATCAAGGGTCGCTGCCGGGCCAACACTGCAATTGGCACCCATAACACTGACGCCGAGATCGTTAAGCACTGCTGCTACCCGGGCTGCGGACTGGCCTGACAATGTGTGACCATCTTCGTAAAAGCTCATTTGAGCGACAATGGCTGCCCCCCCGGCCTCTTGCGCTGCTAAAACGGCCTGTCGTAGCTCTGGCAGACTGGAAAACGTTTCAAATATCAGGAGTTCCGCGCCACCCTCTAGCAATGCCTCTATTTGTTCACGGAATATAGAACGCAATTCACGTAGGCGTTGCTCATCGGGAGCCTGCAAAGGACGACCACTCGGTCCCACCGCACCAGCAATAAAGACAGGCAGACCCGAAACTTCGCGTGCCTCTCGAATCAATTTTACCGCTCGAAAATTGATCTCGCGCACCTTGTCTCCCAGATTGAACATTTCCAGCTTTGCCCGATTCGCGCCGAACGTATTGGTCTCAATGATTTGCGCCCCGGCATTGATGTACTCCGTGTGGATGCCCTGAATAAGCTCTGGGTGTGTCAAATTGAGCTCATCAAAACATTGCTCATAAGTTATGCCTCGTGTATATAAGAGCGATCCCATCGCTCCGTCGCAGAGTAATGGCCGCTGCTGTAATTGTTTGAGAAGCGCATGCTCCATGATAGATCCATCTCCCACCTATTCGATAATTCTTACTCCTGTATTGTATCTTGTTTCCATGCTGCTGAAAAGGCACTCTTTATCAGTTTCCTAAGATGCTCATCTTTTCTATGGTCTAATGGTTGCGTCTCTGTTATACTTATTAACATACATTCTGAAGAAAGCAAAGCTATTTCTAAATTTTGCTTTTAATTGATTGCTCAAAATGGTATTGAGCTTGTAGACGCAACTATTGTCGAAAGCACTGTTGAAGGTGGATGCGATGGTCGAATGTCTGCTGAGCTAAATTGATGGGAAGTGGCACAAGTATTCTACAACCTCTGATTGTCGCGCTCTGTGGTGATAGTGGTTCAGGAAAAACGACTCTCACCGATGGCATGGTACGGGTCTTTGGTCAGGAACGCGTTATCCATATCTGCCTTGATGATTATCACACACTTGATCGGGCAACGCGCCTACGTACCGGTATCACTGCACTTCACCCAGATGCAAATAACATCACGCTAATGACCGAACACTTGCATCGCCTGGCTCAAGGTGAGGCAATAATTAAACCTGTGTACGATCATAATAACGGAACTTTTTCCGCACCTGTGACAGTGAAGCCAGCCGACATTATCATAGTCCATGGCCTCCACCCATTATTTACCGAAGAGTTGCGCAATCTTGCTCATGTGCGCATCTACCTCGACCCCGAAATTGCCCTGTTGCAGCAGTGGAAAATTATGCGCGATAGTACGCTACGCGGCTATACTGTTGCCCAGGTACGTGAGCAGATGGCCCTGCGCCGCCGCGATAGCCGTCAATACATCCAGCCTCAAAAGCAGTATGCCGACATCATCATCCGTTTCTCTCGCGGCAGTCTCTACTATCGGACACGCGATTTGGCGCATCTAGATGTGCGCTTGTTTGAAACAAAACGTGCTCCGAAGGTTGAGCTGAGCGATGTGCTTGAGGTATCGTCCACCGGAGATAGACCAACACTGCGTTCATCGGAACAAATATATGCAGGAGAAATGCGCGATGTATTAGAGATCGATGGTGATATCAGCCATCAAAAAGCCCGTGAACTCGAGGATCGTATTTGGTCACATATGCAGAATGCTATTCACCTGCGCCCCGACCGTTTAAACCAACTCGGCCTTTTCTACGTCGGCAATATGCTACGTCAAAGCGATCCCCTTGCTCTTACCCAACTCATTATCCTCTACCACGTCGTCAGCAAAATGTATGAACTGAGTCCAGGAAGTCTGTTATAACATCAGTATGAGGCTATCAAAGTGGCTCTTTCATCCCTTGCTTGCTCCACAAAAATATGCTATACTTTTCCTATAGGCGTCATAAATTAGCGTTTTCAGCACTCGCTGAGGTCTCTCTCTTCTACTATCATCCCCCACTAGTTCAACCAGCAAAAAAGAAGTGTCCCAAGTGTCCCAACGTCTCAAATGTCCCATGCGTCTCAAATAGATTGAACCCCTGAGAACCAGATCAGTGAAGATGTCCAACGTCTCAAATGTCCCAGCGTCTCAAATGGATTGACCCGTTTACCACTCGACTACAGAACTATATTCTGCTACAATGCGACAAAGATGAAGATACTTACCAGGGAGGACACCGATTGTGACGGTGAAACTAGCTATTACTCAGGAAGAGATACAGAGCGTGTTGACGCGGGGCGTTGAGCAAGTTGAAAAAGAGGCTGATTTGCGACGCTTGCTTTTAGAAGGCAATAAGGGACAGCCACTCCGTATCAAACTTGGTGTTGACCCTACGCACTATGATCTGACCATTGGGCATGCAGTCGTCTTTCGTAAACTGCGTCAATTCCAGCAAATGGGACACAAGGCCGTGGTGGTGATTGGTGACTGGACAGCTCGCTTGGGCGATCCTAGCGATCGCGTAGAGGCGCGCAAATCACTTACCGCCGAGCAGGTCAAAGAAAATGCGAAAACCTACTTTGAACAGTTTTTTAGAATTGTCGATCGCGACCTGACCGAGGTTCATTATCAGAGTGAATGGTTTGATACCTTTAATCTGGGTGACGCTATCCGCTTACTGAGCCATAAAACTGTCGCGCAAATGCTGGCTCGTGATGACTTCTCCAATCGTTACAAAAGTGGTATCGAAATCTACCTTTCAGAATTTATGTACCCATTATTGCAAGGCTATGACTCGGTTATGCTAAAGTCTGACGTGGAGATTGGCGGTACTGATCAGACCTTCAACCTGTTTGTCGGGCGCGAACTCCAGCCCATCTTTGGGCAAGCATCACAGCAAATTTTGACCATGAAGCTGATTGTCGGGCTTGATGGCTACAAAAAGATGGGGAAATCGCTCAGTAACTATATTGCCATGACCGCCCCTGCTCAAGATATGTTTGGCAAGCTCATGTCTCTGCCCGATCATGCCATGCTGAGCTACTTTGAGACATTGACGGATGTATCCCAGAAAGAATTGGCAGAATTTAGCCGCCAAATGGCTGAGGGATCGCTCAATCCAAGAAACGTCAAGCTGCGTATGGCACGAGAGCTAGTCACTGTTTTCCATACTGCTGCTGCCGCCCAGGAGGCCGAGGAGGCATTTGTGCATCAATTCTCCGAGCGCAAATTGCCAACGGACATTCCCGACTACCATTTGAGCGAGCCTACGAATATCATATCGCTCATGGTTAATGCCAGGCTAGCAAGTAGTAAAAGCGAGGCACGGCGACTTGTCCAGCAAGGTGGCGTCTCCATTTTCTCTGAAGGGGAAGCAAGTTCCGCAGAGAACATTGCTGATGCTGAACAGGTCGTGCCATTGCGTGATGGGGCCATTCTCAAAGTAGGGAAACGGCATTATATCAGGCTTCGCGTCTAACATTCTGAGGAGGGTTATCTATGCCACAAGCTACGATTGGGGTGATCGGTGGAAGCGGACTGTATCGCATGGAGGGTATGACGGATGTGGAAGAAATCGCAGTGAAAACACCTTTCGGCGATCCCAGCGATGTAATCACTATCGGCAAAGTAGATGGTGTACCGATGGCTTTTCTGCCGCGTCACGGTCGTGGACACCGCATCACACCTACGGAGATACCTGTGCGAGCCAATATCTGGGCATTAAAGAGCCTGGGGGTTGAATGGCTGATTTCGGTCAGTGCCGTTGGCAGTTTGCGCGAACATATTGCTCCGCGTGACCTGGTCATTCCTGACCAACTCTTTGATCGCACGAAGAGCCGCGTAAATACCTTCTACGAGGGCGGGATCGTCGTACACTGCACCTTCGCGGAGCCATTTTGTTCAACGCTCAGCCAGTTCTTACTCGCCTCGGCTCGTGAATTGGACGATGTCAAGGTACATGATGGTGGGACATACGTCTGTATGGAAGGACCACTCTTTTCTACCAAAGCTGAGTCACTGACCTATCGAAGTTGGGGCATGGACATCATCGGCATGACCGCTTTGCCAGAGGCAAAACTGGCTCGCGAAGCCGAACTATGCTATGCAATGATTGCTTGTGCCACTGATTACGACTGTTGGCATGAGTCCGAGGAATCGGTCACGGTCGAAATGGTCATCGGGAACCTCAGTGCAAATGTCGCCAATGCACAACGTATCCTCCGCAGTGTCGCCCACAAAATTCCCTCTGATCGCCATGCCAATGCTTGTGGTTGCCCCACTGCCCTCTCTACCGCCATTATGACCGATCCGGGCAGAATTCCGGCGGAGGTCAAAGAGAAATATAGCCTCCTGATTGGCAAATATCTCGCTTGACAAATCGAGCCTAAAGGAGTAGAATAACGGTGTTCTACTTGAGGTAGCAGGAACACTTGGAAGGGTTTTTCTGCAAGCAAAAAATATTCGAGTGGAGTAGACCGGTTTTCTTCCGGTCCTGTCGATTGGCGTAATCGGGTCCTGCGCGGCAGATGTCTATGAACCCCGCCAGGTTCGTGAGGAAGCAACGGTAAATGGGCCTCTCTGGGTGTCGTAGGGTCGCCTGATTGCGCTAATCGGCAGGACTGGGCGAAAACCGGTTTTTCGTACCAGCGCGATCCCCTACGCTTGTTCTGCAAACGTCAGGAAGGGTATCCAAGGCGGAGTTACACAATGGCCTCACAATCACTCTACCGCAAGTGGCGTTCACAAACCTTCGGCGACCTTGTCGGTCAAGAACCGGTTATTCGTACGCTCAAGAATGCACTCACCAGTGGGAAATTAGCCCATGCCTATCTCTTTACCGGGCCCAGGGGTACCGGCAAAACCACTACCGCTCGCCTACTGGCAAAGACCATCAACTGCGAGCATCCCGTCAATGGCGAACCTTGCAATGTGTGCCAGCAGTGCCGTGAGATCACGGCTGGCAACTCCTTCAACGTTATCGAGATAGATGCCGCCTCCAATCGTGGTATAGATAGCATTCGCGACTTGCGCGAAAAAGTCATGATGCCGCCCTCCACTGGCAAATATAAAGTCTATGTCCTAGATGAAGCGCACATGTTGACCACGGAGGCGTTTAATGCTCTCCTCAAGACGTTAGAGGAGCCACCTGCTTATGCGATCTTTGTCATGGCGACGACTGATGTGCATAAAATGCTGCCTACCGTTCTCTCGCGTTGCCAGCGTTTCGATTTTAAACGTATCACTGTGCGGCAGATTGTTGGGCATCTGAACTATATCGCGGAACAAGAGCATGTGAAAATCGAGCGCAGTGCCGCTGAACTGATTGCCAGAGCTGCTGCCGGCGGTATGCGCGATGCTCTTAGCCTGTTAGACCAAGCTATTGCCTACTCTGGCGACGACATTTCACTGGCTCAGGTACAGACTATGCTTGGTGTTGCTGATCCGCGTGCTATTCAAAAACTTATCACCCATGTTTCACAACTTGAGAGTGCAGCTTGTCTGCACCTCATTCACGAACTCTCAGAGGCTGGGGCTGACCTGCGGCAGATAAACGCTCAGGTGGGTGAGTACTGGCGTGCGCTTATGCTTGCCAAGGCGGGAGCCGATATCGCCACCATTCTAGATCGCACCGAAGAAGAGGCTGCTGATATTTTGCAAATGGCCGACCTTTTTGCCTTAGACGAGTTAACGGAATGTGCTCGTATCTTTGCCCAGAATGACTTGATGCAAAAGAATCAGGGTACACCTCAGCTTGGGCTAGAATTAGCCTTTCTGCAAAGCCTTGCTTTCCATCGGCGCGCTCAAGCAGGCCAAACGATAATAGCTCCTTCCGTAACAGCTCAGCCGCAACCCGTATCTGCTCTATCTACTCCATCGCGCCCTACGGTTTCTCCGACCGTTCAGCGACCGCCAATCACACAAGAAGTACATCAATCCCAGCCTGATATGCCGATTGCATCATCCAGAAATGGTAAGGAACCGATCGACGCCGCTTCCGAACCAGATTATCTGTTCGCTTTCCGCGAAGAAGACGAGGAGGTCGTTGCATCGGCTTTGCCCACGGCACCACCCTCTTCATCTGTGAAGAAGAACGCTCCCAGAGCCAGTGAGGATGTTGTTGCCTATTCTGAGCAAGACCCTGGGACACCTGCATTGACGTTGGAGCAAGTTCAAGATACCTGGGAGAATGTCAAAAAGCGCATTAAACAGAAAAATAATCAAACTGCGGCAATGTTGAACTATTATACTGTTGTCGGGGTTGATGGATCAGTTGAGCCAGTTTTAGTGGTAATTCGGGCAAAGAACAAAGTATTCTATGAGCATATGCAGCAAGGTGATCGTGTGAAGTTTGTGGAATGGGGATTAGGCATGGAATTTGGACGCAAATTTCGCGTGCAACTACTGTTGCCAGAGCAGGCGCTTCCTCCTCCACCGACAAGTCGCTCGGCTAATATTGCGCCTTCGGCTGTGCCACAACAATCTGCCCATCGCGAACGTCCTGCATCAACGCCGCCAGCTAAAAATGCCCAACCTGAGGCAAAAGCCACTGGAAATGGGACAAACGGTCATATGAATGTGATTGAGGCGCCTGTCGAGGTCAATCAGCCACTGGCTATTGTCAAAAAGAACGTTATAAGAGAAAATACTACCATTGTGTCAGACCGGTCGCCTTTTGAGGCGATCAAGCAGAAAGCCAGTGCTGATCCGGTAGTACAGGAAGTCATTCGGACATTTACCGCGAAAATCGTAGATATTCGTCCGAAGTAAAACATTTGAAGGAAGTAAGGAGTTTATTGGTTCATGAATATGCGTGAAATCCAGAAGATGCAGCAGAAACTTGCGAAGATGCAGGAAGAGTTGGAAGCCAGCCTGTTCACTGGCACCGCCGGTGGTGGCGCAGTGACCATCACCATGAGCGGGAAATACGAAATGACCGCTGTGAAAATTGACCCCGAAGCTTTTAACGCCGAGGACATCGCCGAACTCGAAGTAATGGTATTAGCTGCCGCCAGAGATGCCTTTAACAAGGCCACCGATGCGCAACAAAAAATGGTCAGCAGTGCCACTGGCGGTATGCGCATTCCTGGATTGATGTAACAATGAGTAATCTTGCTCCGCCAGTGGCGGCACTGATTGAAGAATTTTCCAAGCTACCAGGGATTGGGGTGAAATCCGCGCAACGCCTGACCTTTTTCGTCTTGCGCAGCCCTACCGATCAAGCACGTCGTCTGGCGGAAGCGATCATGCGCGTGAAAGAAAGCATCATCTATTGTTCACGTTGCTTTAATATCACTGAAACCGATCCCTGTCCAACTTGTAGCGATCCGAATCGCGATCAAGAGGTCATCTGTGTAGTAGAAGAACCGCTCGATGTGTTGGCGATTGAGAAGACGGGAGCGTACAAAGGGTTGTACCATGTGCTGCATGGAGCACTTTCTCCTGTCGAAGGTATATTGCCCAAAGATCTGCGCATCGATGAACTCATGCAGCGCGTGCGCGGTCATAAGCTACGCGAGATCATCCTGGCGACGAATCCCAATTTTGAAGGCGAGTACACGGCGAATTACATAAAAGAAGAGCTCACGCCATTAGGTTTACAGGTGACGAGTCTGGCACGCGGTCTACCTATGGGTGGCGATCTGGAGTACGCTGATGAGGGTACTCTTAGCCGCGCCCTCGAAGGCCGTCGTAATATGTAAGAATCTGCTTGACATGCTCAAGCATATATGGTACTCTTGTTCTAGTATTACGGAATAAGGTAGGGAGAGGCCTATTTCCGCTTTTTTAGCCCTGCGAAAGAATACTTTCAGTGTACCGATCACAAGCTAAGGAAGTGCGGCAACGCGCTTATTAATTTCTGCTATAAAGAAGGAGGAATGCAGGCGTGGTGGAGTGGGATGGCAGCAACCCTAAAAAGCTCAACCCCCTGTAATCAACAATGCCAATGAGTAAAAAAGAAAGACCGACGTCAGAGCGAAGCAACAATTCTGTGCCTGTCGCACTTGGTGACCGTGAAAAGGCAATAGACCTCGCCTTGCAGCAGATTGAGCGCCGCTTTGGTAAGGGTGCAATCATGAAATTGGGAGATGCTACGCATATTCATGTTGATGTTATTCCCACGGGCTCGATTGCGCTAGACCTGGCTTTGGGCGTGGGCGGTATACCGCGAGGCCGTATTACCGAGATTTATGGTCCAGAGTCCTCTGGTAAAACGACTCTTTGTCAGCACATTATCGCTAACGCACAACGAACAGGTGGCTTTGCGGCCTTTATTGATGCTGAACATGCTCTTGATCGCACGTATGCTGCTCGTTGTGGTGTAGATACGAATAATTTACTAATCTCTCAGCCGGACACTGGTGAGCAAGCCTTAGAAATCGTGGACTCCCTTGTACGCAGTAACGCCTTGGATGTGATCGTCATTGACTCGGTGGCAGCCCTTACGCCACGCGCCGAAATTGAAGGTGAAATGGGCGACTCGCATGTTGGCTTGCAGGCTCGTTTGATGAGCCAGGCCATGCGTAAGTTGACGGGTGCTATCAGCAATTCCAATACAGCCATTATTTTCACCAACCAACTGCGTGAAAAAGTCGGTGTGATGTTTGGAAACCCGGAGACAACCTCTGGCGGTAAAGCCCTGAAATTCTACGCTTCGGTGCGTCTGGATATTCGTCGTACCGACTCTATCAAGCAGGGGCAGGACGTGATGGGTAATCGAACTCGCGTCAAGGTGGTGAAGAACAAGGTCGCCCCCCCGTTCCGCGTCGCCGAATTTGATATCATGTATAGCGAGGGTATTTCTCGTGAAGGTGGTTTGATTGACCTGGGTCTTGAGATGGGCCTGGTGAAGAAGAGCGGTGCATGGTTTACAGTGGGTGACATTCGCCTTGGACAAGGACGGGAGAACGCCAAAGAATTCTTGCGCCAGAATTCCGATGTTGCCCTGGCTATCGAAGAGCAGATTCGCGGCAATATTGTCTCGTTCAAAGCTGCTGAAGTTGATGGCATTGTAGAGGAAGAGATACCAGAAGAGGAACTGTAAGGCTCACTCTTCATGTTCCTCTTCTTCAGGCTTCTGTTGGTCGAGGATTTGCGTTAACTTCTGATCCAATTCAGGGGTCGGAAGATGAACAAGGGGCTTCTCCTCTTTCGAGAGGAGAGGCTCCAATGTTTTGGGCTCAATCAGTGATGGTTCCAAAACTTCGGTCGCTGGTAATCTATCTCGCCACCATGTCGCTAAGGTTGCAGGATCGACAACGCCAAGTTTTCCAGTATCAGCTTCTTGCATGGCCCACGCTAGTGTAGCCTCCTCTATCGGTATTTCATAGCCAGCTTTAAGACTCATCTTCCACCTACGTTCCATGATCTCGAAATAGGCCTTCATAGGGTCCTGGTCACTGGTAAGATTGCGCCGTAAGAGTAGAATTGCTGGCAGGTGGTAACGCGTATACCAATCCTGTGCAGCCTCTTCGAGACTGACCTCCCGTTGTTCTTTTTTACTTAGCATTGCCTGGTGGCCCAACAGTGTATTATAGAAGTGGCGAGCATACGCGCGTGGTACGGTAATCCCTAGCAGATCATGGATACGCTGAATGTACCAGCCCGGCAGTACAGTGGCGAATTGTTGTAATGCGTGTCCACCTATTCCAAGTAGGGCAAAGCCTTTCTGGTTCAACGTTTCCAACATATACTGAACCTGATAGAGTGTACTAAAATTGGGTGAGGAGGCAAAATGGGAATGTTCTCGACGTAGTACGTGGTATTTCTGGTGTAAATAACGAAAATCTTTATCATCGATGAGTTCTTCATCTTCGGACAATCCACGCGCTTGGCGAAGATCTTCCGCTTGCCACAAAAGCGATTCACGTAAAGTTTCAAGGTCTTGTTCGCGCATCTCGTCACTGACTGGAGCTGGGAAAAGTTCAGCTGTTTCCGCATCTGCCATGATCGCCAGGACGCGACGACCATCTATACGCATTAAGACATTTGCTAACGATGGATCGCCCCAGTAGATGCCGTGTTCGTGCAACTCAACCAGGAGGAGCGCAATAGCCGAAAAAAGTGTATGCTTCGTTTTCCGCGTAAAGGGTATGTTATTGAGCAATACCTGGGGAATGACTCTTGGAGCCAATTGTGTCACCGTGTAGCCACGATCCCCGCTGATATACTCAGGCACACCATTTGGCCCGTATTCTTCCAACAGAATGGGCGAGCCATGTACAACAACGCTTCCGGCAGGGCTGAGAGTTGGAATGCCACGTCGTTCAATCTCATGGAGATTTGCGATCTCACGTTCAGCCATACGCGGAGTTGTCTCTTTAATGGCGTAGCGCTTCCCATCCAACTCTACAAAAACTACTGGATGACGTGACTCACCATGCCGGATTGATAGCAGTGCGATGCCATAATCAATCCATTCTTCTAGGCGATATTGCCATGGTAAGTTTGCCAGAAGCTCTTGATCATCTTTGTTCAAATGAAACTGTATCGAAGAAGATGTTGTCATTGGTAGAGGTTCCTCGTTGTACATTTTTGATGTCCTTGGTTATAAAAACCAGATTGTACAAAATATACCATAAAGTGGTCTCTTCTGACCCATTCCTGTATGCCATAACTCAAATAGGCTATGAGACGTGGTCTACCTGCCTTTCTGGCTCTCAGCATTTGCTATGGCAGGTTATACTTCGCTGTGGTATAAGGGTAGAAGAAAAATATAGGAGAGAGGTGCAAATATGGGTATAGTTACATTTGACTTTTCAGGCGAGGTTGCGCTGATCACTGGAGGTTCACGAGGCTTGGGGCTAGAGATTGCGCAGGGATTTGGGGCCGCTGGTGCGACCGTGGTGATCACTGCGCGGCGGCAACAGTGGCTCGCAGAGGCAGAACGCTCGCTGAAAGAACAGGGCGTGACGGTTCATGCTCTGCTTTGCGATGTGTCAGATGCCTTCTCTGTACAACAAGCGGTTCAACAATCTCTCGCTGTATACGGAAAAATTGATGTGTTGGTCAATAATGCTGGCTTGACATGGGGTGCGCCCGCCGAAACGATGCCTTTCGAGCGGTGGAAGCAGGTGCTTGACGCGAATATCACCGGCACCTTTCTGATGTCCCAGGCGGTTGGACAACATATGTTAGAACACGGCAAGGGTGCGATTATCAACATTGCCTCGATTGCTGGTCTTGGCGGTGGTCAATTACAAACAGTGGGCTATAATTCGAGCAAAGCAGCAGTTATCAACCTCACCCGCTCACTGGCGATTGAATGGGCTAGCAGGGGGATACGTGTGAATGCAGTTGCCCCCGCTATGTTCAGGACGCGTATGACCGAGGCTATACTTGATCGCGCTGAGGCGGTTGTTGCCGATGCTATGCCGATGAAGCGCATTGGACAACCAGGCGAACTAGCTCCAACTGTGTTATTTCTAGCTTCTGAGGGTGCAAGCTATATTACAGGGCAGGTACTTGCGATTGATGGGGGGAGGACGGCGGAGTAGAGGTGTTCTACACTTCTCAGATGTTGAAAGAGATTCAAAAGGGCTGATCGCTCCGTGTAAAGTCAAGAATTTGCTAGTGGCAGTTTCACCGTAAAAGTGCTGCCCTTGCCGGGAGTACTTTCCACTTCGATGCTGCCATGATACTGTTGGACGATACTCTGGACTATGGCTAATCCCAGGCCGCTCCCACCGCGCTCCCGTGAGCGCGCGCGGTCTGCCCGATAAAAGCGCTCGAAGATATGAGGAATATCCTCTGGGGCAATGCCAATACCCGTATCGGTCACTGTGACCATCGCCTCGTCTGTCTCAGTCGATAGCGCGAGCGAAACGGAACCCTCGAAAGGAGTATACTTGAGCGCGTTATCTAGCAATGCCACTATTACCTGTTTCAATTGATCGGCATCACCATAGACCTGGGTGGGCGTAATGTTCTGTAGCAGTAGGCGCGGTCCATTTTGTTGCGACTCAGTGGTATTTTGTTCTTTTGTTGGGTGATACTGGCGAAAAGCCTCCAGTAAAAGGCTGTCCAGATCAACGATCTGCCCGTGGCGATGAATCTTCCTATAGCCATCGGTTAGAGAAACTTCATGTTGTAGAGAAGCAAGAGATGCATCGGACCGGGTGAGTGTGAGGAGGTCGTTGACGAGGCGTCCCATGCGGTCTGCCTCGGCACGTGCATCTTGTAAAGCGGCTTGTGCCTCTGCTGGTGGTAGGTCGGGAGCTTTCGTTAGCAAGTCGAGATTGCAGCGAATAGAGGTGATAGGGGCACGTAGTTCATGGGAGGCGTCGGCGACGAAACGCTCTTGGTGTTGGTACAATTCTTCCAGGTTGGTGAGCATCTCGTTAAAGGTAGTTGCGAGCACTGCCAGTTCATCCTTTCCGAATCTTGTTTGGGTGGGAACACGTTGGCTAAAATTACGTGACGTGCTAATGCTGCGGGCCGTTTTTGTCACACGCCTCACCGCGAAGAGTACACCCCAGGTAAGGAACCATCCGCCCACTAATGCAAAGATGATGGCTAATGTACCGCCTTGCAGGAGTAGGAGGCGCAAGTTAGCAAGCGACTGTTCGATATCTTGTTCTGACCGTGCCGTCTGAATAATATGGACACTGCCAAAATCTACATTTGCCAGAGTATAGACGCGAATATGTTGCCTTTGATAGGTGACAGTGCTGTAGTAGCCATGGGGCGAGTTGGATAGAGGATCAAACTGCTGTAAGGCAATACGTGCTGCTTGACTATCCCAGGGTATGGGACTTGAACCAAGATTATCGACGGTGGGGTTGGTGAAATCGTTAGTATTGTTGGCGGTTGCTGCCAGCAATGACATCTTATCGCTCAGTACTTCAATGGAGACGCCACCGGTACCCAGGCCATCGACGCTGGGCAAAACGGTGGGAAGTGTGCCTGGACTGGCGAGAAATTTGCCAAGCCTTACGCTAGCGGCCCGGCTGCTCAGAGTAGTATTGAGATCAGCATAAGCTCTTTGTTCAGCTTGTGCGTAGACGGTTTGTCCAAAGAACCAGAGTGCTAACGCTATAATCACGGTATAGAACAGCGTGAGACGGAGTTGGAGCGGAATATACATACGAATTTCCTATTCCAGACTGCGAAGCACATAGCCAGCTCCGCGCACTGTTTGCAGCAATCGTTTAGCGCCGTCTTGCTCTAGCTTGGTACGTAAATGGCCTATGTAGACCTCAAGAACATTGGGACCACCCTCGAAATCTCTGCCCCATATGCGATCCATAAGCACATTCCGTGTCAGCACCACGCGAGGATTGCGTAGAAACAATGACAGCAATTCGTACTCTGTGGTACTTAGTTCAATGCTGCGCGATCCACGTTTGGCTACTCGTGTAGCCGTATTCAGTTCGAGGTCTGCGAAACACAGCACTTCATGGGAGATATCTGCTGGATTGTGCCTGCGCAACAAGGCTTTGACTCGTGCTAGAAGTTCTTCAAGGGCGAACGGTTTGACAAGGTAATCGTCGGCTCCGATCTCCAGTCCGAGTACGCGATCTGCAATGGTATCGCGTGCCGTGAGCATGAGGATGGGGACAGTGTTTTCAGTGGCCCGCAGGCGACGGCAGATCTCAAGGCCATCAATACCTGGTAACATCAGGTCGAGGATTATCAGGTCGGGCGATTTTGTTCGTGCAATCTCCAGGGCTGTTTTGCCATCAAGCGCGGTCGAGACATGATAGCCCTCGTAGGCGAGTATACGGCGCAGGGCATTCGTGACACGAGTGTCGTCGTCAACAATAAGAATATGTGTGATCATCAGTTCGTTTCGTGGCTATTGTGTTCCTACAAAAGGTATGATCCATAATTGGGAGCAGGAGAGGAGTAAGGATTTGCACCTCTCCTGCTCCCAATCGTCTCAATTTGTGATCCATTCTATACCCCAGGGCGCGTGTATAGTACCTTGGATTACGCGTTGTGCTTGTCCGGTCGTGGTATCTACAAGGGTAATGCCGCTGTTTGGGTCAACTGTGTACAGGGTTTTGCCGTCGGTGCTGAGGCCGACACTTGTCAAAGCCTGTTGCGTCAAGTAATGGCCCTGTACGCTCAGATCCGCTGTCTTGACGGCCCAGATACCGTTCATTCCGGAGAAGTATAACGTGTTTTGGTCGGTACTCAGTGCTGCGCCATTGTACAGCATGCGCGTTTTGTCTGCACTACTCATCGTAACATCCCCTGGATCAAAGTGCTTGGTGCTGAGAACTTGATCTGAATAGATGCTCAAAGGATCGGTTGTATTGAGCTTAATACTTACTACAACGCCCAACACGCCATTAGCCGCGTACAATGTGCCGCCATCGGCGGAAAGTGTTAGGGTGTAGTAGCGCAGCATATCAACAGATTTTCCGGTGGGGAGGTCAATGCAGCGTGCTATCGGCGGTTGAAGCTGGTCGTTCAGCGGCAGAACATGTATAAATGCCAGGTTGCGGCGTGCATCAATGTATAATGTGAAGGCCTGTGCCCCATCTTTCACCATCTGTCGAGTTATGGCTAAGCCGCTCATGTTGGGATCGCCTGTGGGGCTTGACGCGGACTTATCGACTATGGGCGTCTCTATCAGTGTATTTCCACTAACGTCGTAGAGACGGACATAATAATGTCCTGGTGTATCGTTCAGCTTCTCCAGCAGGTATAAGGCTTTACCACTGGGCGAGATGGCATCGAGCGTGAAATCACCACTCAGTTTGATGGTTTTCATCAGCCTGCCAGCTTGCGTATCAACGAAAGCTATGGTGGTTAAGTCGGTGCTAGGTACATATTGGCGTAAAGCTAGCCACTGTCCCGTTGACGACACAACGGCGTTGTCATAGCCATATGCTGCTGTTGCATACGTACCAGAAATGGTAAATGAGCGGATGGTTGCTCCTGTTTGGGTGCTTATGACAGAGATTGTTGTCTGTCCGTTTTGGGGAATAGCGGTGTAGAGCATACGATGATCAATAGAAGTTAGGCCGGAGGGGAGTGAGACGGATGCGCTTGGATGCACACTGTCAGGGTGAAGGGCCACGATGTGCTGGCCTGTATAAGAGTTTCCTTGTACTCCATAACCGTCCAGGATGTAGATGTTTTCTCCTGGTGGTATCGTTGGGACAATAGGGACAATAGTTGTGTTGCTTGTGGGAAAATTTGTCCCACACGCTGAACAAAGAGTAAGGATTAGTAGGAACGCTAGCCGGTATCCAGTATGCTTAGGGTTCTTCTGCATGGCGTTTGACCTCCTCAGGTCATGGGAGTACATACACACTGCATGCGCTCATCATATCATATGCTGAGAAAAGTATAACCCACTGAACTGAAATGAAACTGAATCGGCTAAAAATTGAATTTTTTCTTTCTTATTGACTAATGCTTTGTTTCACTTCCTTTGACGTGCCGCCTTCGGCGGCAGGGGAGGGAGACCTAGGGCGCAGCCCTAGAACCCCGTCAAGGGGCTGTTGCCCCTTGCATCCTCGCTCGTCACATGAGGTGAAATGCGGCAGGGGAGGGAGACCTAGGGCGCAGCCCTAGAACCCCGTCAAGGGGCGGTTGCCCCTTGCATCCCCACTCGTCACATAAAGTGAAACAGTAAACAAGACGAAGGGAGGGAAGCGACATTGTCACCTCACTACCTTCGTCTTGTCCCAAATGAGAGTTTTTCCGTTTGAATTACGCCGCTTTGTTTTTGCGTACGCGGCGGACCAAGAAGAAAGCTCCTGTTGCTGTGGCTACTGCCAATGTGGCAGGAATGATCAACCAAAGGTTGAAGCCCTTCTTAGAAAACATATCGTCAATTTGGCCAAAAACTTCAACTTTTCCCTGGATTGCCTCTTTAACTGCGTTTGCCATGATAAAAATATCCCTTCATAGAGTGGTAATACTTAACCACAATCTCAAATATTGTTGGTAATTATGCTTCTCTGCCAAATTGCTTCGTTGCGCTACCAACATTTTTATTATACAGGAGGGGTTAAAATGAATTGTTTAGCTCTTTCAATGTATCAAAAAAGCGGAGCGATGCACTCTTAAATTTGAGGTTGGTCTGAAAAATTCTGCTCTTGAAGTCGATCACGCTGGAAGTGAAGTTCGTGGATAGTACGCATTACTCTGGCGAGTGAATCGTCGAGGGGATTGGAGGTATCAATGAGACAGCCACCATCGTCGAAATCCTCGAAGCGCGGTTTCCACTGCATCCATTCCTCCCATGAGGTGATTTGGAACTCAGAGACCTTGCCTTTGCGACCCTCCAAGCGTCGTTTCTGTACTTCAGGAGGGCATTGACAATGGACTACCAACATGAGAGCTTGAAATTTTCTTGCTAGTGCCTGTGATTGCTCGTAGGTTGTATGATAGGTGAGTGGGGTATCAACCACCACGCTTAGACCAAGCTGGAGTTGTTCTTGCGCGAGAGCAAACATCAATTCATAGGAGAAGCGCCCTACATGGGGAATATCTCCGAAAATATCTACAGCTTTCTGACGGAGAATATCTCGATCGATAAGAGGTGCGTGCAACGCGGTAGCAATAGCGCGTGCTATCGTACTTTTGCCTGTGCCTGGATAGCCACGCATTACGATGAACATACTGCCTCTATGCAAGTGAATTTCTCTCTTCTCTGATTTTGCCTATGGCGTGAGAGTGCGCAAACCTTGTGCCACAAACACCCTAGTTTCTTCAGTATACCGATATTTGTTGACCTTGTCTAGGATTTTGTCTGCTATCGGTACCATTTATGCAAACGGTACTTTAAAACAGAACAAAATGATTGGTTAAAATAGTTTCGAACTCATTCTGGCTGGTCTCTCTTGACGGCTTAGGGTTGTCGCGTTATGATTCGCTACGAACATTTGGAATAGATAGGAAAGTATAATTACTATGTTAAATAGATTGCGGGGACGTAACCTGGCTCATCCGGGTTGTCTCATCGGTACCACCACTGGTTTCATACTTGGCATCATGTTGGCGGGCATTTTGGCGGGGGTGTATAATGTTGCATTCAATACAGTGCTGATTACTTGGCTTGGTATCACTGTTGTATTAGCAGTGCTTGGCTGGATTATCGGTGATCGTCTCTCGGCACGTTTCCCCGCGCTTGAGGAGGAGTCATCGGATTCTCAAGCCTTTCCAAGCGCGCAAAAGCCGCCATTGACCTAGCACTAGTAGGCAAAATGTGCTATAGTATTACGTACATCGGTAATGAAAGATACCAAATACTCTTCTCCTTCTTTAACCGGTAGCGAACCGGGGCGATGCTGCTCCAGGGCAATGATGCGTATCTGTGTAGTGCCGTATCACTGTGGACTCTCCAATGTTGCTGACCACCCGATACGGGTTTCCCCTGCTGTGCTGTTTATGATTGTGTTTGTGATGAAGTTTAACTTTTTCCAGCACGAATTAGGAGGATACCTCATGTCAATCAATGAATTTCGCCGACCGGTCTCTGTAGATTCTGCCCCTCGTGGGAGCCGATGTGAATGGTGTGGCGAGCCAGCCGAACAACAACTTACTGCAATCGGTGGTAGCTTTCACAATGATAGTGGCCTGTTTTGCCGCTCGTGCGGTGAAAAATTTGCACAAGCCGTGGCAAATTCTATTACTACCGCCCCACCAGTTCCAACAAGATTCACGACATACTAAGCAAGAGTGAAGAGTGCTTGGTTTCACTTCATTTGACTGGCCGCCTTCGGCGGCAGGAGAGGGAGAGAACTAGGGCACAGCCCTATTACCTGCATTACCTGTCCCCCGGACAGGGTGCCAGTCAAGGGGCGCGGCCCCTTGCATCCCTGCTCGTGATATGAAGTGAAACAGTTCACTAGGCGTAGCGGGCCATGTATTTGTCGATATCGAACTCTTTGCCTTCTGCGGCTAATTGTTGGGCGGCCTGATCCATTGTTGGTCGCTCTTCCTGATAGAAGATGCCCATATATTGTTTGTCAGTATCCATCGCTAGCATCAACGCTTGCATACGATCATGTTCATCATGGGTAGTGGGCATAGGCGTCACTGACGCATCCCATGCATCGAAAGTATTATAGAACGTTGGGCAGGGGCTGAGCGCGTGAATAAATGAGAAACCTTTGTGAGTCATACCCTTTTCGATCAGGGAAGCCAGTTCCTTCGGCTTTGCGGAATAGCCGCGAGCGACAAAACTGACATTAAGGGTCAAGGCTGTCGCGATAGGGTTAAATGTCGAGGCCAACAAGCCATATGGAGTTGACTTTGTGACATGTCCATGGGGAGAGGTGGGCGAGGTCTGACCTTTAGTGAGGCCATAAATCTCGTTATCCATCACTACCACGGTGATGTCGATATTGCGCAAGGCGGCGTGTACAAGGTGGCCCACGCCAATGCTGAAGAAATCACCATCGCCACCGACGGCAATCACCTTGAGATCGGGGCGAGCCATCTTAATGCCCTGGGCTACTGGTAGCGCACGACCATGAACACTATGGAAGCCAAAAGTCTTCATGAAGTGGGGGAAGCGACTGGAGCAGCCGATGCCCGAAACCACCACAGTTTGCTCTGGCGATAGGTTAAGCCCAGCCAAGCCACGATACGTCGCGTTGAGTACACCAAAGTCTCCACAGCCTGGACACCAGGTGGGCTTAACATCGCTTTTATAATCTTTTGGTGTAAGATTGACAGGTGTTTGTAGCAAGATTAACTAACCTCCTCGATTGCCCGCAGGATTTCACCAGCGGTGAACGGAATACCGCCAAACTTATTCACGCGAATGGCTTGTAGGCCATATTTCGCACCCAGCAGATTTGCCAATTGGCCGGAATAGTTACACTCTGGCACGATCACGGTTTTCACTGAGCGGATAAAATCGCGAATGGTTCGATCTGGCAAGGGTGAAAGAATCCTGGGATGGAGGGCAGCGACCTTATAGCCCTTAGCGCGTGCGCGATCAACTGCCTCTTGAATGGTGCCTTCGGTCGAACCCCAACCGATGATACCGATGGTAGCGTCGTCGTCACCGTAGCGCGGTGGCTTGGGAAGTTCTTCCGCAGCGGTATCAAGTTTGCGGAAGCGTTTTTCCATCATAGCCGTGTGGTCTTCTGGCTCGTAATCGGGATGTCCATGCTCATCATGTTCAAGTCCCGTAGCAATGTAGGGCGTTGCACCAGCACCAGGAGCTGTGATAGGGGAGATGCCGCTGGCAGTGTAGGCATAGCGAGAATAGGCGTGTGCCTCGACCGCATCGGAATGTCCATTACTGCCGTTTGTGGAGGCTCCCTTTTCGCTAAACAGGACGCGCCCTTGAAGCTCCATCGGCTTAAAGACGCTGCGTTCAACGCTCTCGACGCGAGCCGTGAGTGATTGATCGGTAAGGAAGATGACAGGCATTTGATAACGTTCGGCCATATTGAAGGCCATGATGATGAGTCGATAGCAGTCGGCTACGTCGGCCGGGGCGACAATCATGCGCGGCGTATCGCCATGACCGGCGTTAAGCGCAAAACTCAGGTCGGACTGTTCCATCTTCGTGGGCATCCCTGTACTGGGGCCGGCACGTTGCGCGTCTACAATCACGACAGGAATCTCTGCCATCGAGGCATAGCCGATCAGCTCGGTCATCAGTGAGAGACCAGGGCCTGAAGTTGCCGTCATGGCTCTTACTCCACCGTAAGAGGCACCGATAACAGAGGCCAGCGCGGCGATTTCATCCTCTGCCTGTAAGAAGGTTCCACCGACCTGCGGTAGCTCTTTAGCCAAACCTTCCATAATATCGCTGGCTGGTGTAATAGGGTAGCCAGCGAAGTATTGGCAATGGGCGATCAGCGCACCGGCGACTACAGCCTGGTTGCCGTTCAACACCACGCGGTCAGCCTTCTCAACCGTGCCTAGATGGAATGGGTCACGTTTGCCAATTTTTTCGGTGACATATTTTCGTGCCACTTCCAAAGCCAGCATATTTTTTTCCATTAATATAGGGTTGGATTTACGTGACTTGGAGAGCTTGGACTCTACGACCTGGACAATGGCCTCCATGGGGGGACCAAACAAGGTCGAGATTGCGCCAAGCATCACCATATTTTTGGTTTGGAAAAGCTGTACCTCTTTGCGGGCCAGCTCGTTAAATGGAATGGCATAGGCAATAAAATCGCCTGCATCAGGCGTGAAATCACTGGGATCATAGACCAACACACCACCATGACGTAGATCATGAATGTTGCGATCATATGCCTCTTTGTTTAGACAGACGAGTACGTCTGCACAGTCGCCCATGGATTTGATTGGCTCATCGCCAATACGTACCTGGAACATACAAGGACCACCAAGAATTTCTGCTGGAAACGTGCGGAAGGTATATACATGATACCCCCAGCGAGCGGCTCCAAGAGCGATAATATCACCACCTGAGATGGTACCCTCTCCTGATTCACCGCCAATACGAAGTGTTACTTCATTCACCGTCGAATGCCCCCTGACTGGGAAAAATTTTTGACCGCACCATACACGACGAATGGCGCGGCCCTAAAGTAGCGGGTCTCAATGATCTCTCTCGCTGCCTGTTCCATAAGAATAGGTGGAACAAAGACCCTACATCGTTACTCATTCCATTATAGCACACATAAATGAATACAGCGCATCTATAACGCTTAATTTTTGCGTACCTTCAGAAATTCTAAGCATAACGATAATGATTTGGTTATACGATGATCTCATCTTCGACTTCTGCTTTTCGCTGGTATTTTCACGAAATACGGATGGAAACCTCTTCTCACTTTGTAGGAGTTGTGTTATAATACGTCCCACGAGGGCCCATAGCTCAGTGGTTAGAGCAGTCGGCTCATAAATTGAGTGCGCCCATGTGTTTTTACAAATCATGCCTACGGAGGTAGGTGGCACTAAGGTTAACGTGTCTAAAGCAGGGTCTGACCTGGATGGGAAACTTGAAGGGGACAATAGCATGACCTGTAAAAGTCTGGTTGCAAGACCAGGCAGCTACGTTGTATAAGGCTAAGGCTGAATTGCTTGAATCTTAGTCTGCATGATATGGAGTTAGTAAGCGCGGTTATGAGACTTGCTAAAAACCTTCTCCATAGCGATACCTACTAAAGGTAGCAGAACGAACGGGGAGCCTAAGTACAAACGAGATTTGTAAGGGAACTTGGGGATCGCCTCAACGTT
>JBBQXY010000032.1:0-39567 GCA_038209195.1 Ktedonobacterales bacterium
GAAAAAATCTGGCATGCGCTGGACTCCTGATGGCTTGGATGCGGTCCTCGCTTTGCGCACTTCCGTTCTCAACCAGTCCTACAACTCATTCTGGAAACTCGAATATGCTGCTTGATTGCCTACAACTTTTTCATACACCCCCGATCAATTGGTGGCTTGACATTGGCGATATTGTCACTTAAAATATGTACAAATCAACCCATACAATCTCTGTCGTCAATATTGAGGTTTATCCATGAACAGGTGCCGTCTCATGGCTATTTCTCTACCACATGGCATGATGTATGAAAAAATGTACTGCTAGTATAGAGATAGCCCTTGACGTCTTCTCTCATACTATTACAACCTCGCTCAAGGGAGTAAGGGGCACAACATGGTTCAGTTCTTGGTCAAAAGGTTCATCGGACTCGTATTTGTGGTCTTATGTGTAACCTTCATTACGTTCATCATGGGGTATTTAGCCCCCGGTGATCCTATTGTTAGTTTGTTAGGGCAGCATTATACCCAACAAGCGCACGACGCGTTGAAGCATGCCTACGGGTTGGATCTTCCCTGGTATGCACAATATTTCAATTTTCTCGTAGGTATGCTGCACCTGAACTTCGGGATGTCGTTTGAGTATAGAGACCGGGCCGTTTGGGATATCCTCAAAGAGGGCGTACCCGTCTCTGCTGAACTGGGATTTTGGGCCTTGCTTTTACAGGTCGCCGTTGGTGTCCCCTTAGGTATTATCTCGGCACTCAAAGCCAATACCTGGATTGACACCACCAACATGGCCGCCATGCTAACGATTTATGCCATCCCCTCGTTCATTCTCGCCGTAGTCGCCCAGGTCGTCCTCGTCCAGCTCGATCTGCATGCTCGCCTGGGCTGGCCCGTAGCAAACTGGGGCGTGCCCTGGCACTATACCTGGGCCGACATCCAGTTTAAAATCGTTCCCATCGTGGTCTATGCTGGCACAGGCCTGGCGTATTTTGCTCGCCTCTCGCGCACGACTATGCTGGAAGTGTTACGGCAAGACTATGTGCGCACTGCACGAGCCAAAGGGTTAAGCGAAAACGTCGTCGTCTACCGCCACGCCTTCCGCAATGCCTTGATCCCACTGGTGACCATCATCGGCCTCTCGATTGGCTTCCTGGTCACCGGTGCGTTTTTTATTGAACAGATCTTCAATATTCCTGGTATTGCCAACATTACGCTCAGCTCCATCAACTACCGCGACTACCCCGTTATCCAGGCCACAACGGTCTTGTTAGCGGTCGCCGTGGTGCTCGGCAACCTGTTGTCGGACATTCTTTATACCATTGTTGATCCACGCATCAAAGCTTAAATAGGAAGCAGGTAACACATGGACACAAAGGATCAGAACAGTGAAATTTCCTCTCCTGGCGTCATGCTTCCCGATAGCACAATGCTTCCACCAGATCCATTAGTAGCGGATCTGACCAATGGAGCAACGGTTACCATGGCACCTCCTCCCGGAGAACAGGAAACCAAGCAATCTCCTACCCCTTTCCAGGACTCTTTGCGACGTTTGCGGCGCGATGTGCGGGCAATGGTCAGTATCGGCCTCATCGGGCTCTTCATCGTGATCGCCTTGATCGGCCCTGCCATCTACCAGCACATCGGTGGGCCGTATACTAGCGTATTCAACGGCACGATCGGGCCTGGACAGTACCATACGTACGATCACCAGGAATTGGATCGACTGGATGAATTACCTTCGGCGCAGTACTGGCTCGGCACAGACGACATCGGTCGTGATATCTTGGCTCGTCTGATGCAAGGCATGCTTATCTCCCTGGCAGTCGCAATCCTGGTTGAGATCGTTGATATCTCGCTTGGCATCTTTGTTGGAGTGATGGCGGGTTTCTTTGGCGGTTGGATCGATCAACTCCTGGCTCGCTTCACAGACATTATGTTTGCTTTCCCCGGCCTCCTCTTTGTCATTCTGCTAACCGGTATCTTTGGCAGTTGGGCAGATGATAACCTGAGCAAAATTCCTGTGATCGGTGCGAACGGTAATGCCCGCCTGCTGCTTGTCTCCTTTGCTCTCGCCTTCACCACCTGGCCCTTGATGGCCCGTTATGTACGCGGTCAGACCCTGCAACTTAAGGAGCAGCAATTCGTCGAGGCCGCCCGCACTTCGGGAACGTCGAATGCTGGTATTATTCTCCGCCACATCATCCCCAACCTGTTTAGCATTGTCGTAGTCGTGGCTACGCTCGACATTTCGGGGACGATTATCGGTGAAGCTGGTATTAGCTTTCTTGGCCTTGGCGTAAAACCCCCTGGTTCCAGCATTGGCCTGATGATTGCTTCGGCTTCGCAATTCGTAGACACCCATCCATGGGAAGTGATGGTGCCATCGATTGTCCTGGCCATCATTGTGCTGTCCTTCTCCTTCTTCGGCGATGGATTGCGCGATGCCTTTGACCCTCGATCAAAAGATTAGTGAGCGGAGTAAAGTAATATGGCAGAGAATCTGCTGGAAGTAAATAATCTCAAAACCTACTTCTTCACCCGCGGCGGTGTTGTCAAAGCGGTTGACGATGTCTCGTTCGTGATGAAACCAGGCCAAACCCTAGGAGTGGTGGGAGAGAGCGGCTGCGGCAAAAGCGTCACCGCGCTTTCTGTCATGCGCCTGATCGCAAACCCACCCGGTAAGATCGTGGCCGGTGAAATCACCTTTAATGGTGAGGACATCCTGGATAAAAATTTGAGCGAACTGACCGCCTTGCGCGGCAGCAAAATATCCATGATCTTCCAGGACCCGATGACCTCCCTCAATCCCGTTTTTAACGTGGGATTCCAGATCTCCGAAACGGTCAAACGCCATCGTAAAGATGTCAGTAATGACCAGGCATGGAAACGCGCCGTCGAAATGCTCGACCTGGTGCGCATCCCTGATGCGAAACGACGGGCCAAAAACTTCCCACACGAGTTTAGCGGTGGTATGCGCCAGCGCGTGATGATTGCCATCGCGCTAGCCTGTAACCCCCAATTGCTGATCGCGGATGAACCGACAACCGCCCTCGATGTCACCATTCAAGCCCAGGTGCTTGAATTGATGAATGGCCTCTCCAAAGAGTTTGGCACCGCCGTCATGCTGATTACCCACGATCTTGGCGTTGTAGCTGGTACCTGCCAATTTGTCAATGTCATGTATGCAGGACACATTATAGAATCGGCTCCCGTCGACCAGATTTTTGAGACTCCCGCCCATCCCTATACTGTGGGATTGCTGCAATCGATTCCTCGCCTGGACCAGAAACGCGGTACCCAACTCATGCCCATCGCTGGACAGCCCCCTGATCTTTCCCAAAATATCGTTGGTTGTCCCTATGCGCCACGCTGTCCTAAAGTGCAAAGTCGCTGCCGGCAAGAACGGCCAGAGTTGAAGTCTGTAGGCCGTGGCGTTCAGACCGCAGCTTGCTTCTATCCAGATTAAGGGGAGAGGAATTTCATGGTACAAGAAACAACGGCATCTTCGGAACTAGGAACAACGCTCATTGATGTCAAAGGCTTAAAAGTTCATTTCCCCATTAAAGGGGGCATTCTCGGTCGCACAGTGGCTAATGTGAAAGCCGTTGATGGCGTAGACCTGTTCGTGCGCAACGGTGAAACACTGGGTCTGGTCGGAGAAAGCGGTTGCGGCAAATCAACCACTGGCCGCGCTATCTTGCAGTTGATCAAACCAACTGCCGGCACGGTAAATTTCAATGGCATCGAACTCACAAAGCTTCCGTCACATGAAGTGCGCAAAATGCGTTCCAGTATGCAGATGATTTTCCAGGACCCCTACGGCTCACTCGATCCACGCTACACGGTCGGACAAATTGTCTCTGAGCCACTGGAAAATTTCAAACGCGGCAATCAGCAGGAGGTTAAGGATGAAGTTGCCAACTTGCTGGAAATTGTGGGACTCAATCCGTTCTACGTAAACCGTTTCCCGCACGAATTCAGCGGCGGTCAACGCCAACGTATCGGCATTGCACGCGCACTCGCCCTGCATCCTTCGCTCGTCGTAGCTGACGAGCCAGTGTCCGCACTTGACGTTTCGATTCAAGCGCAGGTGCTCAATCTCCTGCAAGAGCTACAAGGAAAGTTTGGCCTCACCTACCTATTTGTGGCACACAACCTCTCAGTCGTGAAACATATTAGCGATAGAGTGGCAGTGATGTACCTGGGGCGTGTCGTGGAGTTAGCAGTTAGTGAAGATTTGTATGAGATGCCGCTCCATCCATACACGCAGGCATTGCTTTCAGCTATTCCCGTTCCCGACCCACACGTCGAAAAGAAACGCAAGCGCATTATTCTCGAAGGTGACGTGCCCAGTCCGGTAAATCCGCCTCCAGGCTGTAATTTCCATCCGCGTTGTTGGAAAGCCCAGGCCATCTGCCGCGAGGTTATTCCACCTTTGGAAGCAAAGCAGCCGAATCATTTCGCCGCCTGCCATTTCCCTGGCTAGAGCCATCACTTTTGATCGTGAAATTCAATCCGCTTTATACGAGAAAGCAACCGGATACGCGCCAGTAAATGGCGCGTATCAAACGGTTTCACTACGTAGTCATCCGCACCAGCGTCAAACCCCGCGACTTTATCCTGGAATGTGGTCAGGGAAGTGAGCAACATGATGGGGATGTAACGCAAAGAGAGAGTTTTGCGCAGCATACGACACAGTTCTAAACCACTCTCTTGACCCAGTAATACCTCGGAAATCAGCACATCAGGAAGCTGCACCTCAAGATATTGCCTGGCCTCCGCTAGCGACGACGCGCACTGCACCAGAAATCCGCCATCGTTCCCTAGTGCTTGCTGAATTCTTTCACGTCCAACGGGATCGCTATCTACAAAGAGAATGTGTAATTTGCGCAACGATAGTAGCCTATGCACTCTACTTTAGCATACCCTGGCATAGCACCTTTTACCACATTGTACGAAGGGCCAGCCATCTTAACACACACAGCCATTCAAAATCAGGACACTGTAGAGCATAGTGTAGAGGAAATTGCTACTACCCTGCACTACCCTCAGTCGCGATCCGCCTGGGTTTGTACTAAGAAATCCATGCGTCGCTGACGATCAGCCGGAGTTAATTTCAAGACACGTTCAATGGCTGCATTCAACGCGCTCGGCTTAAACGGCTTCGTGAGGTACTCATCAACGCCCGATAACGAGCCTGTCAGTTGATCTTCTTCCCGCGTCATCGCGCTCAAAATGATCAACGGAGTATCAGCCGTTCGCGGATCACCACGCAGACAACGCACCAATTGATACCCATCCATACGCGGCATCTTAACATCGATGATCACGCAGTCTGGATGTTCAACATAAACACGCTCTAAACCTTGCACGCCATCGTAGGCCACGACCACCTGATAGGTCCCTTGCAAGTTTACAGCGTATTTAATCAATTCTACTATTGTAGGGTTGTCGTCGATAACCAATACTTTCTTCATTATGTCCCATCATTTCATAGGCCGTTTCGCACAAGGTACTGGTTACTAGTTTACCGCGCTAAGTTCTATCACTTTTTGCATTGTAACACAGTTCTGTGCTGCTGCCAACTCAACATGAAGTTTTCTGAGAAACATTCTGTCTCCATAAAAAGTTAATCGGAACTTTTCTCCTTTTCTGAAGTACCTCTTGCCATCAGCAGTCTTTGTGCTAAAATAAGAGCATTGCATTTGTACATATGTACTTAAGAAAAGGAAGCAATGGATGGGCGCACTCGACCGCTATTCACGTCAAACACTCTTCGCACCAATCGGCAAGGAAGGGCAAGAACGCCTCCGCGCAGCAACTGTAACCATCATTGGTTGCGGTGCCTTGGGAACGGTGCTTGCTAATAATCTCTGTCGTGCCGGTATTGGTCATCTGGTGATCGCTGACCGCGACTATATCGAACTGAACAACTTACAACGACAGATACTTTTCGATGAAGACGACATCACACGTCGCCTGCCCAAAGCCATTGCCGCCGCCGAGAGGCTGCGCCGCGTCAATAGCGCTATCACAATTGAGCCGCTAGTGGAAGATATCAACGCCGATGGCATCGAGTCGCTGGTACAAAGCACCGATCTCGTGTTAGACGCCACCGATAACTTTGAGACGCGCTATCTTCTCAATGACGTATGCATCAAATATCAGCGACCGTGGATTTACAGCGGCGTGATTGCCTCGTATGGCGTCACCATGAATATCGTGCCGGGCGATACTCCGTGTCTGCGCTGTATCTTCCCGGAGATGCCACTGCCTGGCACCACTCCCACCTGCGACACGGCTGGCGTGCTCAACGGCATCGTCGGAGCGATAACCGGCGTCGCCTCAACCGAGGCACTCAAGATTTTGCTCCAGAGCGAGAAGATGAGTCGCTCTATGTTCTGGATGGATGTCTGGGAAAATACCAGTGAGCGCATAGAGTTACCGCGGCAGCCTGATTGCCCAAGCTGTGGACAACACCACTACGAGTTTCTCGATATGTTAAGTGGCTCCCACAGCACCAGCCTGTGTGGACGCAATGCCGTACAGGTGCGCAATAACCAGCGCGGCATTGTACTCAACTTGGCAGAATTGGCTGAACGGTTGCGTCCCGTAGGCGAGGTAAGCTATAATGATTTCCTACTACGCTTCACCGTCGATTCGTTTGAATTAACTGTTTTCCCCGATGCGCGTGCAATCATCAAAGGCACTGACGATGAACAGATGGCACGCTCACTTTATGCGCGTTATATTGGGATGTGAGGAATACTGATGAATGAACATATTCTTGTCTGCGTCGCGTGGCCGTATGCGAAAAGCTCGACCCATGTTGGACAAATCGTGGGCGCATATCTGCCAGCAGACACTTTTGCACGCTATCATAGGCTGGCCGGGAACAAAGTATTAATGGTCTCCGGTAGTGACGAACACGGCACGCCTATTCTTGTCGATTCTGAAAAACAGGGCATTACGCCGCGCGAGTTTGTGGCCAATTTTCACAGGCAAATCTGCGAAGTCTGGCAACGCCTGGGCATTTCCTGGGATTTATACACGGAAACAGGCACCGAAAATCACTATCGTATTACGCAGGATTTCTTTCTCACGCTCTACGATAAAGGGTACATTTTCAAAGACACGATGCTCTCTCCCTTTTGCCCAACCGATCGCCGCTTCCTGCCCGATCGCTATGTTGAAGGCACCTGCCCCCACTGTGGCTATACGTCTGCCCGTGGCGACCAGTGCGACAACTGCGGGCGCGTCCTTGACCCGGTCGATCTGATTACGCCACGCTGCCGCATCTGCGGTAGCAAAGATAGTACCCTTGAGATTCGCTCGACTGACCACTTTTTCTTAGACCTGCCCAAATTGCAAGAGCCGCTTATGGCATGGCTCTCCGAGGACAAAGATCATTGGCGTAGCAATGTGACGGCCTTCACCATGAATTGGCTCAAAGAAGGGCTCCATCCCCGTCCGATCACGCGTGACCTCGACTGGGGCGTCCCTATTCCGTTAGAGGGCTATGACGACAAACGCATCTATGTCTGGTTCGATGCCGTCATTGGCTACTTCTCGGCCTCGGTCGAGTGGGCTGCGAAGCAGGGCGATACCGAAGCCTGGAAACCCTGGTGGGTGCCAGGGCTCACCGAGCCGCCCGTCAAGTCATACTACTTTATCGGCAAAGACAATATTCCCTTCCACGCCATTATCTGGCCAGCCATGCTCTTAGGCTACGGCAATCGCAACCTGCCCTACGATGTGCCCGCCAATGAATTTATGACCATGAGCGGCGTGAAAGCGTCCAGTAGCCGGGGGAACGTCATCTGGACGCGTGATGTCCTCGACAAATATCATGCCGACACGCTGCGCTACTATCTCTCCATTACCGCCCCCGAAGGACGCGATACCGATTTCACCTATGATGAGATGATCCGCCGCAACAATGACGAGCTCGTTGCCACCTACGGGAACGCGGTGCATCGCACACTCACCTTTTTGCAGAGCAAGTTCGGTGGCGTGGTACCAGAGCCACAGGCTCTGCGCGAAGCCGACCGCGAGATACTCGCCGAGGTAGAGGGTGGCTTCTCCGTCGTCGGGCACAACATCGCCAACTGCCATTTCAAAGATGGCTTGATCGCCGCTATGGCGGTAGCACGAGCCGCCAACCGCTACCTTGATGAACAGGCACCGTGGAAACAGATCAAGGTTGATCGCGCAGCGGCTGGCACCTCCATCTATGTGATGCTCCAGGTTATCAGCGGGCTGCACGTGCTCTTTAGCCCGTATCTGCCCTTCTCTTCGCAGCAACTCCACCATCTCTTGGGCTTTGAAGGCGAGGTCAGCGCGGGCCGCTGGCATGCAAGCGAAGTTCCCGCCAACACGACACTGCCAATTCCCACTCCCCTCTTCCCCAAACTGGAAGAGCTGGCAGCCGTGTAGCAGATTTTTCTGATTTTGTTTTGTAGGGTAAGTACGCATTGGAGCATAAACATTAACTTAAGAGCTACTCCCCCACCATGTCGTGTATAGTAGGGGCGATCCCTTGCGGTCGCCCTGGGAAACGCGACGTATCGCTTAAGTTAATGTCTATGGGGTAAGTATCGCTTGGAGGGCCGAGGTGGCAACAGCACAAGAACTATTTAAAAGTACAGTAATTAAGCCTCTGGAAATCAATATTCATAACCGCACTTTCTCTTATGCTGATTATCTAGCATTACCAAACACACAGCGATCTAATGATGAAGCCGATGTTGTAGACAGCAAATTTACTCTTAACGTGTTACAATGGTTGGGCTATGATACTGGCGATATCATTTATAATCGCCCATTACCCGGTCAGCCAGGAGATAAGCCAGATTACGTCATCAAGATGCTTGGCGCAACGGCTTTTATAGTTGAAGATAAGAGCACAGATGAGCACTTCAATACGGCTTCTATCAAACAGTTGAGACGTTATACCGCCGGTACATCAGGCTATTGCTTATGGACAAATGCTCAATCAATTCTTGCGCTACGCTTCGACGCCAATGGACACTATCAAACTCTTGTTGAAGTACGGGTTGATGGCGTATTCGGTCACCAAAAATTACCGTTTTCGCAAGAAGCAAACTTTGAAATTCTCCATCTCCTCTTTCGCAAAAAGCGATTTGAAGATATTACTACCCTCATTAAAGAAGTTTCAATTGGTGAGAGCGAGTGGATGGCACAGGCCAAACCTCTTACCGATGAACTATCGCTGAGAGCATTCACTGATGAAAGCCGTTATGTCCTCGATCAGCTCGTCACCACTATCAAAGCGCGACTGAATACAGTGACAATTGATCTGGACGAGGCTATGAAAGATTTCACTGATAGCCAACAAAAGTATGCTATGGCCGTCACAGATTTGATTGAAAAGCTGCGTGGCAATGTCAATCCCAATATCCTCAAAAACCTGGAAATCCAATTGCGTTTGTTTGAACCTGTACTCGCCGATATTGATGTGTTACAAATTGAACGGCTCAAGCCCACGATGAGCGCAGCCACCGCCACAAGCTGGACCAATCGTATCCAGGAAATCGGCGCGACTATCGCAGCACTGCGGGAACGCGAACTTTCTCGCATAGAATCGCGGCGCATTAGAGATGCTTATTTGTTATGGCGCGAACGTTACAGGATCATCGAAAGCGAAGATGGGGGAACAGAAGACGCTGTAGAGTCACGTCGTCAACAAGCCTTCGCTGAGCAAGTGAGCTATGTCTTTTTTGTGCGCCTCCTGCTCACACGAGTTCTGGAAGACAAAGGCATTATGCCTCACCTCGTCTCTGACGGCGGTTTCAAAGAATGGCACAAATTTTTGCAAGGGTACGCGATTGATAATGTAGACGAGATTGGCGGTGAATCATTCTTACCCCTCGTCTACCGACGAGTTGCAGGCTTCTATCGTCATTTCTTCCAACAACCCGTTTTTGATTGGTTCTTACCAGATGATTACTTGCTCGCGTTGGTCCTACATCACCTCAATCAGTATAATTTCAAGGATGTCACCAGCGATCTCCTGGGATTTACCTACCAGGCTTTTATAGACCGAGTAGCTCGCAACAAGAAGGGTCATTTTTTAACTCCACCAGCAGTGGTCGAGTACATGCTGGATCAGGCTGGCTATACTCATTCATCTGTTATTGGTGAAGGCTTACTGGACACAGCATGTGGTTCAGGTAGTTTCTTGGTGCATGCAACGCGCCGTTTGAAACGTATACTTACCGAGGCTATGCCAGACAAAAGCCCAACTGAACTTGCTCGCACCTTTATTCAGCAAGTGCAAACAAACATCGTGGGGCTGGAGATAAACCCTTTTTCTTGTTATCTGGCAGAGCTTAACCTGTTTATCCAGGTACTTGATGACCTTGCCCTGCTCTGGCAAAGTAATGAACAGCCCCAAATCGAACGCTTCGCCATTTATAATAGCAATAGCCTGGAAATGCCGCAGAGTGTGCTTCATTCTGGACGCGACACTACTGCCACTGCCTTTGAAGACTATACAGCTACTCTTGACGAAGCATATGCTATTAAAGTGAGCAAAGGACAATTTGGCTATGTCCTATGCAATCCCCCGTATATCAACCGGGGGATTATTCTGGGTGCGAAAAGCTATGGAGATTTTCCTTTTTTCCGTGATGTGGTGAAAGGTGATGAGAACTTCTATCTGCTTTTCTTACGCCTTGCCGCCTATTACGTCTCTCCTGGCGGTACCATCTGTTTCATCTGTCCACTCAACCTCATTGGTGACGAATCGACCATGCCCGCACGCGAAATGTTTAATGGAGCCGCATGGCAGATGCAATCAATTACACGTTTCTACGCCAGAGACATTCTCTTTTCTAGCGTACTTCAAGGAGTATGTATTGTTCGCTTCGACCAAACGCCCAGCCAGGCTACGGATCTGGTAGAAGTGCATGGCGGTTTCACCGTCGAAGAAGCTGCCAGTACAGCTACACAGATACAGAAAGCACGTGTCACGAATAATTATCCTATCAAGACGACGTGGACAAAACCATGGTTAGTTAACACACATCCCACCGTGTATGACCTATGGGAATATATACGAGAAAACTCAGTCCATGACCTCAAAGAACTACTGCAAGGGAAGATGAAGGCTTATAAAGGTGATGTAAGGTCAACATGGGCCAAACCAATGCTTGTTACTGGCCCAGGGAAACAAGTGGTACCCCTAACAAAGGGGAAAAATATTAGTGATTGGGGAAGCTGGACTGCTGCTGCTTATCTGAACCCCTCCGTAACTATTCCTGCCACTAGCACTGACTACAGGAGTAGCTTATGGGTACAAAAACAGATACAACGTGTGGTCAATTTGGCTCAAAGCGAGACCGCACTGTTCCTCAAAGAGGTCTCTGGTCTAGAAATGAGGCGACCAATTCGCGGAACAATTATTCAGCGCGATAGACAACATGTTGTCGCTGCTGACGAAACGTTGCTTGTCATTTACACACTTGATCCCAGCCATGAGGATTTGGCTTTTGCTACCTTTGGGCTACTGACCAGCCTGACCTACAACTTTTTCTTTAGCCTCTTCTCAACCAATGCCCATGCCAATTTTAAAGAGATATTGCGTTTACCCGTACCGACATGGTCAACTTCGCTTGAAAGACAACTCGCGGAAGAAACACGAAACGTTCTCCACGCCTATCACGCAAAGTATGCCCATGAAACGTTGTACGGCGCAGGGCAAGCCCAAGAAGTATCGTTGCATACAGTGTTGCTAGCGACGAAACTGCCCACCTTACGGCTGGAGGAGCTTATTCTGCGCGGTGATGTCGCGTTGAATACAAGCTCTCATTTCACCCTCGAAGTTTTGCTGAATAGAGGGCAGTTTTCCATGAATTCTCGTCTTACTGCCGAAGCGACGCACACGATCGAACGTTTTGTGCGCGCAAATGGAACACTTACCTATGCCAAGGGGGGCAAGGATATTGTCATCCCCAATCCCAGGGTAGCAGGGCTGTTTTTAACACATCTCCATACCATAGAACAAGAACGTGAAGCACTATTACACCGCGTGTACTCTTCTCAAAGAGGGTTGGACGAAATGATACTCGATATGTATGGCATCAACCAACCTTCGTGGCGCGACATTATCTCTAATGGGGTGCCGTGGGCAAAGAATTAGTCAGTGGAAGCAGTGCGTAATTTTTTGCCCATAAAGAGCGCGACCTCGTGCTCCTCTGGGCCAGGGGGATAGAAATGGCGGTTGATGCTCCATACCTCTAATCCATTGCGCAGGTAAAATTGTATGGCGGGATAGTTCACATTCTCTATCTCCAGCAGGATAGCCCAGCAACCATTATTGCGCGCCCAGTCAGCCGCGCAACTCAGCAGCAGCGAGCCAACGCCGTAACGTCGAAATTGGCGACCGACAATGATGTTTTCAATTCGAGCAATAGCCCGTTGCTGCGTAACAGTCAATAGCACCATACCCGCTACCTGTCCATCAGCATGGGCGATATAGCCGCCCTCTATGCTACACAGTCGGGCCTCAACCTCCGCTAGCGTGCCAGCAAACTTGCGATATTGTTTGTACAACGGCGGGTCTACTGGCGTTTCTAGGAGTTCAAAGGCCAGTGCTGGTTTGTCTAACGCAATTGATAGCTGCACATCATCCTGTTCCAGTCGCCCTTGCACGCGCAAGGTATAAATTCGATCAGTCTCATAACTGTAGTCAAGGGTGTGCAGCACCGCCGCATCTTCAATACGAACGGCTCGCACATCAATGTGAGGAGTTTCTTCGTCCATATCGTCGCCCGACCTCCGTCTTTTACGCTATTGTATGAACTCTCTCTATCGGCAGTTTACAGCGGAAAATGATAGCCCGCGGCCTGCGCTCCCAAACAAGCGGCTCCAACCACGCCAGAAAAATCACCTAACTTGACACGCAAAATTTTTGTTTTTTGCGCGGACGCCGCGAGAGCCGTATTGCGAGCACGAAGCACAGCACGGTCAAAGAGCAAATCGATCGCCTCAACTACTCCACCACCAAGGATAATCGCCTCTGGATTATAGAAGTTCATAATTGATCCCAGGCCATAGCCCAGAAAATCAGCCGCCTCAGTGACAGCCTCTATGACCAACGCGTCCCCGTGCTTAATAGCATCTGCCAGAAGGCCCGAACGGATGATCGTCTCACCAGCTTTCAGTTGATGTTCCGCGTCATCAGCAAGAATACAGGCACGCCCGTGGTGAATTTCCGCCATAATCGCTTTGGTGATCGCGGTACGTGAAGCATAAGCCTCCAGGCAACCGCGACACCCACAACCGCAGATACGTCCACCAGCCTGAATGATCATATGTCCCACTTCACCGGCAGTGCCCGTCAGGCCAGTATACATACGCCCATTTTGCACAATACCGGAGCCAATGCCTGTACCGACAAACAGGCACACGAAATTGGAAAAACCTTGCCCGGCACCGTAGATATATTCGCCCAGTGCCGCCACCTCGACATCGTTGCCAACTGCGACAGGAATATTAAATTGTTTTCCCAGTATGTCGCCCAGGCGCATATCTTTCACCCCCAGGTTCGGAGCGTCTACCACTATGCCGGCTTTGCGATCAATCTGCCCTGCCGCGCCAATACCGAGCGCGACGATAGCAGAACCCTCTGGTAGATTGGCGGCAGTGAGGGCAGCCTGCGCCAGTTCGATGGTACGCTGCTGCACAAACTCTTGCCCACGCTCAGCCCGCGTCCGCTTCCGTGCTGAAGCAATCACTTCTCCGCTTGTTATGTCAACGACTGCCGCGAGGGTCTTTGTTCCGCCCAGGTCAATGCCCAGGGCATATATTTTTTGTTTCGACATACTACTGCTCACTTCTTACCAAATGGTAGACTCAACCCCGGCTGAACGTCCAGATCAAAACCGCTCGTCTCTCCTTGGCGCAAGTGAAAGAAAGCGGCACTGGCGATCATCGCGGCGTTATCGGTACAAAATTCAATGGGGGGATAGCTAAGCCGAATTCTGAGCGGTGACAGTTCCTGCTCAAGTCGCACCCGCAAACTAAGGTTGGCGGCAACACCTCCAGCTAAGACAACCTGTTTCACATGGTATTCCTGTGCCGCCAGGCGCGTTTTTACCGCCAGCACGTCAACAACAGCTTCCTGGAAACTGGAAGCCAGGAAGGCCACATTGGTAGGGCCGCGTTGGGCCGCCTGCGCCCCCATGCGTGTATACTGGCTGACCTGTCTTCCTGTTCCACCTGCTTTTTCCGCCGTCCGCGCAGGTTGCTGAGGCGCAGAAGCTCCCTCGGCGAGGTGCAACATAGCTGTTTTTAATCCGCTAAAACTGAAGTCGTAGGTGCCTCTCAACCATGCACGCGGTAAACGATAGGCGGAACGAGCGAAGGCTACCGACTTCTGCTGCTGTTGTAACTCCGTTTCAGCCTCCTGCGCGGCTTGTTGAATGGCTGGGCCGCCGGGGTAGCCCAAGCCCAAGATACGCGCCACTTTATCAAAGGCCTCGCCAGCGGCATCATCGCGCGTATGGCCCAGCAGCGCATAGTCCCCGTGTCCACGCACCAACACCAGTTCACTGTGTGCCCCCGAAATCACGAGGCACATCAGCGGAAACGTCGGATCACCGTCTATCGCGGCCCCATCAGTAGTAGCGATAATTTTTTCAGGTGCGGATTGCGGTGGTGTTGCGCCCTTACGTAACCAGTTCGCGTAGATATGGGCCTCAAGGTGATTGACGCCCAAGAAAGGCAGGTTACGAGTCAGGGCGAGAGCCTTTCCCGCCGTTAAACCTACTAACAGGGAACCAGCCAAACCGGGGCCATACGTAGCGGCAATAGCATCAATCTCATCCAAACTACAATTGGCCTGCTCCAACGCGGTTTCGATCACAGGGAGTATAGAGGCCAGTTGTTGTCTCGAGGCAACTTCAGGTACCACCCCACCATAACGATTATGTATCTCGATCTGGGAGGCAACGACATTGGAGAGCATATACCGCCCATCCTCGACGATAGCTGCTCCCGTTTCATCACATGAACTTTCAATCCCTAGTACACGCATATCCCTTAGTTCCCACTAATCAGTTAAAATATATTTGATAAACCGCCTTCGACGAGCAGGGATGCAAGGGACAGCAGTCCCTTGACTGGGTTCTAGGGCTGTGCCCTAGCTTCCACCCTTCCCCTGCCGCCGCAGGCCGCAAAGCGGGGATGCAAGGGGCCGCCGCCCCTTGACTGGGTTCTAGGGCTGTGCCCTAGTCCTCTCCCTCTCCCTTGCCGCCGTAGGCGGCCAGTCAAAGGAAGTGAAACATGGCGGTATCTACCGCGTCTCTAATTTCTTGTATAAGGCCGATTTAAGCTCCTGAAATTTGTGTTTATAATCCGCGGAATTGATCTCATCTGTCCACATAATCAAAGCATCTTCCTGATTATCACTATAGTAACGGTGCCGCAGACCAGCCTCGCGAAAACCGTATTTCCGATAGAGATTCTGCGCGTTATAATTCGTCACGCGCACTTCCAACGTAACCCATTTCGCGCCAATTGAATAAGCGATATCAATCAAGCTTGAGAGCATCAACTCCCCTAATCCCAGGCGGCGAAAACTTGGATGCATGGCAATAGTGGTAATGTGTGCCTCCTCTACCATCAGCCATAACCCTGAAAAGCCAATGATCGATGCCAGGTCCGGCGTCGGCATAGTAGCAATATGGCGACTGGGCAAGAGCGAAAGAGGAAAGACGCGTCGCGGCTTCTCTTGCTCTTGCGCAGGCACCGTTGCACGTTCTTCCACAATTTTTCTATCGCGCAGCACAATATAATGCGCCCAACGATTATCCTGTAGCTCCTTGCGATACGCGCTGGGAGGCCAGGTCGATGGATAAGCCAAACGCTCGATTTCTATGACGCGAGGCACGTCTGACATCGTCATACGGTCAATGACGTAACGCACCCTCTTCCCTTTCTGTTGTGTTCAGCCCTGTTGGACTCTGGTCGGCGGGACGATGAGATTTACCGCCCAGCAGTGGCTGCTTACGGGTACTGGTAGTAATGGAAGGACGACGTAAATACAAAGGTTCGAGTAGTAATGGATCGTCCTCCGTTCCATCTTGCAGACGTTGCAATGCCAGCATTGCCAGCACAGAAGCGTGCCTGACCGCCTGCACATTGCTCACAAAAGTTACCTTGCCTTGCAAGTGAGCCAATAGAGCTGTGCGTGAAGCTGCGCTTATCTCACCGCAACAGAGAAACGACAGCAGTTCTCGTTCTCCTGGCACACCCAGCCAGCTATGACCTTGCTCATGGAGGTAGCTGCCTAGTTGTTCTGGTGACAACAAGACATAATCGCCCAATTGCTGAAGCCGATACGTAACATCTCCGCCCTCGCTCACAATTTGGTCAGAACGGTAACAGGCGGCATAGAGTTCAGCGCGTCCTGCTTCCAGCAAGGTACAGATCGGTCCCTGCCATTGCCTCTGCTGGGCCGCGATGATTTCCAGCGTACTTATCCCTACAATCGGCTTTTTCAACCCAAAAGCCAAGGCCTTGGCAGTGGACAACGCGACCCGCAAGCCATTAAACGAGCCCGGGCCAATGGCGACAGCCACCCCATCAATATCTTGCATGACCTTACCACACTCAGCAAATAGTCGCTGAATGCGCGTCAACAACTCGACACTATGGTTGTTGCCAACATGCCAGGTATATTCGCCAAGCAATGCTTCCTCGCTACAAAGCGCAAGGCTGGCCTGACGGGTCGAAGTATCAAGAGCTAGTAGTAACATACGTCTTTTTCTGGAATTGCTGCAATAGTTCACAATAGCGTGTTCCGACGGCAGTAAATAGCAGTCCCCGCTTCGTCTCATTCAACATTTTCAGGCGAATGCGCAAATGCTCTGTTGGCCAGAGCAGATCAGCCTTATCCGCCCATTCAACCACACATACACCGGAACCATAAAAATAGTCCTCGAAACCAAGATCAAGAATCTCTTCAGGGTCATCCAGGCGATAGAGATCAAAGTGATAGAGTGCGGGCCGTACCGGTAGCTGCGCAGCCGCAAGCTGGCCTGGCTCACGCGCAGTGCTAGTTTGACTTTCACGTCCCGCGTACTCTTTCAGTAAGGTAAAGGTTGGACTACTGATATCTTCGGTAATGCCCATGCCCTGGGCCAGACCTTGCGTAAAGGTCGTTTTTCCCGTGCCAAGCTGCCCATCGAGTAAGAGCAATTCGCCTCCGCGTAATAACTCTCCCAGCCGCACACCCAGCCGTTGCGTCTGTGTCGAGCTATGGCTGATGATATCGAGCTTACTGGTCGCCTCTTCTTGCGCATGTTTGGTCACGGTCTCGCCCTTACACCTTCAGTTGCATTTTCAAACACTAACAAGGCGACCGCGCAGGTCGCCCGTAAATGCGATGTTCCTTATTATAGCATGCTTTGTCTATGCTAGCGCAATTTCGTGCCGCAGCTTCGACAATACAGTGAGTTTGCGCGCACCGGATTGCCGCAGGTGGGACAAGTCGAGCTTTGCACTCCTGGGCCGCCCCTTGCCTGCTGGTTCGCAGAAGCTGAAGATGGAGGCGTGAACGGTGGCGGCGAATAGTCAGGCGTCGGCCCAGGAGCGGATTGATCCCCGCTATAGCCTTCCTTTTTGACCTCTTGCAGTTGCATCTCGCGATTTTTCACATCGTGATCCAACTCCATAATGCTAGCGCAGATACGTGAAAGCTGCGGATCCGCCAATACCCCCTGCTGATACTGGCTCATCGCCACCTGTGCCATTTCGTCAAGCAGCTTGTGACGTTGCTCTAATAATTTATCCAGTTCGCCCTGCTTACTACGGACGCGCATCTGTTTTGAAGCTTCCCAGCTCGTGCGACTGACCGCGGCACTGACAAAATTCTTCGCGGACTCTACAAAGTCGGCCATATGAATGCCTCCCCTTTTTTGTGTCTATGACCATCGCTCTGGTCGGATATCTATTGCTCTGTTGATCTTCATTTGAAAAGTGGGATGCAAGGGGCGATAGCCCCTTGACTAGGTTCTAGGGCTGCGCCCTAGTTCTCCTTTTCTCCCCTGCCGCCGAAGGCAGCATTTGACATGTGGGGATGCAAGGGGCCGCGCCCCTTGACTGCACCCTGTCCGCACCCTGCCTGGGGGGCAGGTAATACAGGTAATTAGGGCTGCGCCCTAGTCTCTCTCTCTCCCCTGCCGCCGGAGGCGGCATTTCAAATGAAGACCAACAGAGTATCTATGTTATAACTGCGTGCTGGTAGACGCGAATCTCCTCCGGTTTACCGCCCTGACTCATCTGAACGGCAACTACGTCTATTCTCCATGATCGCTCAGAGCAAGCATGGAGCGCGAGGTAATGTGATGCAACCTGTATGAGCTTCTGCTGTTTGCGGAACGTCACAGCCTCTTCCGGCAGACCATAGGCAGTGCCGCGGCGCGTTTTCACCTCCACAAAGATCAGATCTTGCGCATCTTCCGCGACAAGATCAATCTCTCCATAGGAACAGCGAAAGTTGCGCTCCAGGATACGATAGCCCTGACGCACCAACTGCTCGGCAGCCAACCGTTCGCCTGTCCGCCCCAGCCCCTGCCGATTGGCAGTTTTCTGAGCACCCCCGGCCTTATGTTCCACTCAACATTTCTCTATCTTTATTTACGCTGGCCCACACTTTATGTTGTAATTCAGCCAACGCTTACCGACAGCAGGCCAAAGCACAGCCAACCTCTACAACGCCTCTATTGTATTAGAATAGAATGATAAAGGCAAGCATCAAGAGCAACATTCAGCACCCATAAATTATTGCCAGTACTACCGCGAAGAAAGTTTTGAGGAAAGAGGCGATCACGTAATGGCGTGCGTAGGGACAATGGGCGGACGCGGCGGTCGATGGGGGGCCCTGTGCTTGTCCTCGTCCTGGGGGAAGGATCGAATCCCCACCAGGACAGGCACAAGGCCCAATACAACTCACTCCAGGATGTAGCAACCAACCGTAGGGCGCGATTTATCGCCGCCACCGCCGATTTATCGGCCCGTCCCGTTTGCCGATAAATCGCGCCCCACAGACCATTCATACGCATTGGATTTGGCCTTAAGTGAGAGGTAAACCACACCCAACCACCCCAAAGTAATGGCAAACATTAGCCCCTACACCCCACCTCTAAGCGATTTCGCTTTCTCATAAGCCTCTTGCGCCTCTCTTTTCCTACCCAGTTGATCGAGCACCAAACCTTTGTTGTTGTAAGCATTAGCATAGTTCGGGTCTAAGCGTATCGCCTGCTCATAGGCCACTAACGCCTCTTCGTTTCGTTTGAGGTCATTAAGAACATTACCTTTGTTGTTGTAGGCAAAAGCATAATTCGGGTCGAGGCGTATCGCTTGCTCATAAGCCACTAATGCCTCTTCGTTTCGCTTGAGGCTCCAAAGAGCAAGACCTTTACCATTGTAAGCAAGAGCAAAGTTCGGGTCGAGGCGTATCGCCTGCTCATAAGCCGCTACCGCCTCTTCGTTTCGTTTGAGGTCATTAAGAGCATTACCTTTATTGTAGTAAGCATCAGCATCGTTCGGATCTAGGCGAAGCGCCTGCTCATAGGCCACTAACGCCTCTTCGTTTCGTTTGAGGTCATTAAGAACATTACCTTTGTTGTTGTAGGCAAAAGCATAATTCGGGTCAAGGCGAATGGCCCGCTCATAGGTCGCTAACGCCTCTTCGTATCGCTGGTTGTTAAAGAGCGCATTACCTTCAATGAGCCATTCTTGGGCCGACTTCTGACGTGCCTGTAGAGCCGTTAAAAAGACCTGCACATCAGCATGACGATTGTTGCGGGCTTTAGCCATAGCGGTCAGGATGGCTTGTGCGATATATGCAGGAATCTGTGGATTATACTGGGTGGGCGTGGTAGGCTCGACTTTGGCGTGTTGATATTGGGCGGCATAGATCGGGACGCCCTCCAGATCGAACGGTTTGCGTCCGGTGAGCAGTTCATAGGCGATGCAACCCAGAGTATACTGGTCGCTTTTGACACTGACGCGACCATCAAACATTTCGGGAGCCATGTAGGCTGGCGTGCCAGCACTGCCCACTTGCATCGTGCGCGCCGACGAGAGGATCGTCGCCAGACCAAAGTCGGCCAGCAGAGCCTCGCCTTTGGCGTTGAAGAGGATGTTATCGGGTTTGAGATCGCGATGAACGATGTTCTGCTGATGGGCATAGTGCAGGGCAGCACCGATGTCGCTGATGATTTTGGTGCCCTCGGCTAAAGGAAGTGGTTTGCCAGATTGCCGATCTAGACGATCTTGCAAGGAGCCTTGCGCGGCATACTCCATGATGATATAGGGCGTGCCGTCCTGGAAGCCAGCATCCAGCACGGGCAAGATATGCGGATGCTGCAGCCGATGCAAGAATTGGGCCTCTTGGATAAAATTCTCGCGTTCCTTGAGTTTGAGGCGCGCATAGAGCAGTTTGATCGCCACCGCTGGCTTATCGGCAAAGATAATATGTTGGGCCAGGTACACATCGGCAAAGCTGCCACTGCCCAGTTCAGCCGTGATGCGGTAGTTGCCAATGATTTTGCCAATGGAGCTATCTTCATCTGCCATATCCATACCTCAAATTTCTCTTTTGACTGTAGTATAGACAGATTTGCCTGTTTTCGCAAGGAGGAAAACTGACAGCCATTGCTCCCGCGCCGCCTGCGTCACCGCGTGAGCAATGGCTGTAGCAACCAACCGTAGGGCGCGATTTATCGCCGCCACCGCCGATTTATCGGCCCGTCCCGTTTGCCGATAAATCGGCGGTGGGCGCGCTAAAGCGGCCCCTACAGACCATTCATACGCATTGGATTTGGCCTTAAGTGAGATGTATTGGGCACAAGGCCCCCATCGACCGCCTCATCCTCCCATTGTCCCTACGAACGACGAAGACATCATGCGATGAGCTTTGATAGCATCCGTCCCCCTTGTCTCTTTGTGCTTACCATCAAGTTGTCGTGCCCTTTGAAACATCCGCAATGCTTTTTCGGGCATACCCAAATGATGAAAGGCTAAACCTTTATTGTGGTAGGACTGGGCATAGTGCGGGTTCAGACGGATCGCCGTGCTATAGGCTGCGAGAGCATCCCTATATCTCCCCAGGCGATAGAGCACGTTGCCGCGCGCGTTGTAAACCGTAGGATAACGTGGATCATAGCGAATAGACGCATCAAAAGCAGCTAATGCTCTCCCCAAATCGTCGAGATGAGAGAGAGCCAGACCCTTCCAATAGTAGGCCTGGGCATTTTCCGCGTCAAGCTGTAGAGCCTGGTTGAAAGCATGCAGCGCATCCTGGTAGTGCTGGGCTTTGTAATGAGCACAGCCTTCACTGAACCAGCGTTCTTTGCTCTTTAGCAGTAGAGCGCGTTGCTCTGCCAATGGTGCCACGATGCGCAACGCCCGCAGAAAGGCCAACATGCTTTCATGACGCTGACCACTCTCTTTCGCCATCGCCTTGAGGATTGCCTCCTCCACAGATGCCGGTAGGGCAGGATTGTACCATCGTGGCTGAAGCGGCACCCCATAGAGATGCAGTTGCAGCAGATCATGACACGATTGTGCCTGGAAAGGCAATTGACCCGTGTAAAGCTGATAGGCCAGGCAAGCCAGGGCATACTGATCGCTTTCCCTACAAACCAGCCCTTTCCACTGCTCAGGCGGCATGTAATCAAACGAGCCCTGGATCATCTTACGGCACTGGCTCGTGGAGGTCAAGATTTCCGCTATGCCAAAGTCCATCAGCAGAGCCTCACCTTTGGCATTAAACACAATGTTGGCTGGCTTCACATCGCAATGGACAACCCCCATAGCGTGAAGATGGACAAGAGCCATGCCTATCTGATAGAGAATCGTCTCTATTGCCTGTGTTGTGAGCGGATAGTGATTGCACAACCGATCTTCAAGCGTACCATGTGCTTGGAACTCCGTCATAATGTATGGTATGCCGTGGTGGACACCAGCATCAAGCACAGGAAGCACATAGGGATGTCGTACATTTTCGAGGATATACGCCTCCTGCAAAAACTGGCTGCGTTCCCACTCTGAATAGAGATATTTATCGTGCAACACTTTGACGGCAACATGGCGATTGAGGAAGGTATGCTCCCCTAGATAAACCACGCCGAAGCCACCCGCCGTTAGCCGAGCCGTAATACGGTAATTACCAATATGCTCACCAATAAAAGTGGTGGTAAGATCGTTTTTCAAGCTCATAAAAAATGCTCCTTTTTCTACACGCATAGTAATAGACTCTCAAGGCGCACAAAAATAAAATCTTCTGTAGAAAAAATCGATCAAAAGTTATTTCCATATTATATATAAGTGAACTGTTATGTGTTCTAACTGCTCAAAGTCATATAATAAGCTATTGCTACCCTCGCCGTGGTAAGATGTCAGGAAACCGTGGGGCAATCCTAACATGTAGGGACGGCGTGCGAAGCGTGCACCCTGTCCGGGGGACAGGTAATAGGGACAGGGGGATGTGGATGCGGGGATGCGGGGGCCTTGGGCCTGTCCTGGGGGGGGTTCTGGACTTCCCACAGGACGAGGACAAGCACAAGGCCCCCCATCGACCGCCACGTCCTTATTACCTGCCCCCCAGGCAGGGTGTTGTCCCTACACACGCCACTCCCCAACCTTATTTGAAATGTATTGCCCCTTGTGACAGTCCGGCACCACCCATCCAAACATCGAAAGGAGCTTTTGCCATGAAACATCCCATCGTTTTCATTCATGGTTCGGGCGATAGTGCGCGCATCTGGCGTCTACAAATTGAACAACTGGGGAGTGCATACGCGCTCTACGCCGTCGATCTACCGGGGCATGGACAGCGGCCCGACGCCTTGCCAGCGCAAGTCACAGCGCACGATTACGCGGAAGCAGTCTACGCGGTTATACAGAACGAATTACAGCTCAGCACCCCGATCATCGTGGGGCATTCCCTGGGTGGAGCAATAGCCCTCTCATTGGCCTTAGAACACGGAGCAGATGTAGCAGGTCTTATTCTTATTGGTACAGGCGCACGTATTCGCGTGCATCCATCCTTGCTCGAAGCGGCTCGTGCGACACCAGAAGCCGCACGGCATCAATTAGTAGAGATGGGCTTTACAGTGAATGCCGCCCCTGCCCTTGCCCAGGCAGCGTTAATCGAACAGGTCACACCACCAGCGAACGCATTATATCGCGACCTCACCGCCTGCAATGTCTTTGATTGTATGTCTCGGCTGCCCGAAATTTCGCTTCCAACCTTGATTATCTGCGGCACAGACGATCGTGCCACACCCGTAAAATACAGCCAGTATCTGCACGACCACATCGCCGCTTCGACCCTGCGTATCATTCCCAACGCGGGACACTACGTCTTTCGTGAACAAGCGGAAGCGGTCAACCAGGCAATAGAAGAGTGGTTGCAGCACCTTTAACCCCTCGACGCTCAGTACCAACTCATGTTACAATACACCCAACACATTGTATTGAGGCACTATTCAGCAGGTTAGCACACGCAGAGGCATAGTATTTATTACCAACGACCTAAAATAGAGTAGGGGGCATTAAAATGTCAGGACATTCAAAGTGGGCACAAATTCGCCGCTCGAAAGGCGTCAACGATTCGCGTAGAGGCCAATTATTCACCCGACTGGGACGTGAAATTGTCGTCGCGGTGCGCGAAGGTGGCGGTGGCGACCCCGACGCGAATTTTCGACTGCGCATGGCAATACAACGGGCGCGTGACGCCAACATGCCAATGGACAATATTGATCGCACGATTAAACGTTCCCTCGGAGGCTCCGAAGGCGCGGGACTGCAAGAAATCACCTACGAGGGCTACGGACCCGGTGGCACCGCCGTGTTGGTCAACACACTGACCGAAAATCGCAACCGCACGGTGGCTGAAGTGCGCAACGCCTTTAACCGCAACGGCGGAAATATGGGTGAGAACGGCTGCGTGGACTGGCTCTTTGAAGCGAAAGGCGTGATCGAGGTAGAGTTAGACGGTCATGATCCCGATGAACTTTCCCTGGAAGCCATCGATCTTGGCGCGGATGATGCCGACCCTGTCGGAGCCGATGATGAGCTTTTAACTATCTATACCGACCCCAGCGACCTTGAGCTGGTGCGCCAGGGTCTCGAAGCGAAAAAGTATAAAGTGGTCAAAGCGGAAAGCACCATGATTCCCAAAACCAAGGTCGAGTTGCACGATGAGAAGGTGGCACACCAGGTCATGCGCATGGTAGAGAAACTTGAAGACTTGGACGACGTCCAAAATGTCTTTTCAAATGCTGACTTCCCAGAAGAATTCGCAGCTTCCTACGATGAATGATGGAAAGTGTGCGTTGCCTTGCGCCCACATGCACATGGTGGTAGACCTACGCGGGTGTGGGCGCAAACCATTGCACCCCGGCACTATTACCCCAACACCATCCACACAGGGTCAGCGGTTAGCGGCGAAAGGATGGTGTCATGGGTAATGTTTCACCTACGGGTCAGCGCATCACGCTGGGTATTGATCCAGGGACAGCCATTGTAGGATACGCTGTCGTGGCAGCCAGGGGCGATGAGCTCAGCTTGATTGTCTGTGATGTAATTACTACCCCTGCTCGTATGCCCTTCGCCGAACGTTTGCAGCATATTTATAGACAGCTCATTCAGATTATCGACACGTACCATCCGCTAGAGGCCGCGATGGAAGAGCTTTTCTTCGCGAAAAATGCTCGTACTGCCATGACGGTGGGGCAGGCTCGTGGTGTTGCTATGCTGGCACTGGCGAATGGGGGTCTGCCCATCTCCGAATATACGCCCAAGCAGGTGAAGCAGGCGGTGACGGGCTATGGCGCGGCTAGCAAAGATCAAGTGGGCGAGATGGTGCGTATCCTCTTAAAGCTTTCCTCCATTCCCCGCCCCGATGACGCTGCGGATGCTGCCGCGGTGGCTATCTGTCACCTGCACACGTCCAGTATCCTCACCGGTGATTTTCTCGAATTGAGGTAGCTCAAACTACATCCACCTACTAAGGACTACCGTTCCCTGTATCAGAAGAGATTAGGCAAGAAAAATGATTGCGAGCATTCATGGCGTACTTGAGGCGTGTCGCGCCGACCAAGCTATTATTCGGGTCGGAGGTTTTAGTGTGCGTGTCTTTGCGCCAACTTCGACACTCAAACAATTGAACGAAACCGGAATGGAAATCACCCTCCATACCCATTTCCATGTACGTGAAGATGGCATGATGCTGTATGGCTTTTCCAGCGCGGAAGACCGCGACGCCTTTGAGCAACTCATCGCCGTCAGTGGCGTGGGTCCCAAAGTCGCTCTGGCCCTGCTCTCGTTTATGGACGCTCGCACCCTCTTTAAGGCTATCGCCGACGAAGACCAGCAACGACTCGCCCTGGCCCCTGGCGTTGGGAAGCGCCTGGCAGCGCGTTTGGTGCTTGAATTGAAAGGGAAACTGCCCTCCCTCTCTGCCCTGGGTGGCAATGCCACTGGCTATACCACTGGCAAAACACAGGCCGATGTAGTAGAGGCCTTGATAGGGCTGGGTTACTCGGCCTCAGAAGCACAAGCAGCCCTAGGGAAGATCCCCCAAGATCAGGATATGACCCTGGAGCAACAAATCACCTTCGCCCTACGCTCTTTTGCGCGTGAATAGATCGCCAAGGCGACCGCGAGGGTCGCCCCTACTACACACGCATCCCGTGCAAAACAGGTACCGTAGTATAGTAGGGGCGACCCTCGCGGTCGCCCTGGATCCCACCCTCGCGGTCGCCCTGGATCCCACCCTCGCAATATAAGCAATAATTCACAAACCCTGAGCCGCGTCGCGGCTCGCCTTTCACACAGGTATTAAAAATGCTAGAGTTTGCGTTCGGCCTCGATATAGGTGGGACCGGCCTCAATAAAGCCCAGTCGATGATAGAGATTCACTGCCGGAATACCCAAGGTGACGTAGAGAATGACAGTAGAATACCCCAAATCATGGAGCCGCTCCAAAGACTTCACAGCTAACAACTGCCCTAGACCAACGTGACGAAATGATGGAGCCACCGCCAGGTGACGAATACGGGGAACGCCGCGCTCCAGGTGGGCCAGAATAGCACCTGCCAATTGAAAACGATCAAGGGAATGTTCCGTCACGAAACAACCTTCCGGGATGAAGGGTCCCATCCGGCCTTCTTGAATTGCGCGTACCTCAGCACGCCAACCAGCCATGTCGGCATGGAGGTAATCTGGCCCATTGGCATACGACCGTTGCAACAATGTCCCTATCGATTCCGTGTCATTGCCATTTAAGGCTCGCACACGGAGAGAAGGGGGTAAGGGTAATAGCGGGAGCGATACCTGGGTTGAAGCCATCATGCCTGTTCTGCGCCGCAATTCTTCAAAGCCAGTGGCGGCAAAAGAAGCGATATAAGCAGCAGGATATGTCGCCTTTAAGTGACGAGCACCAAGCGAGGCCGAGCGAACGAGAGATTCCGTGACAACCTGGGCCGCGACACTGCCACCAGCCTCTGGCAGCAACACTAAACCATCTAATTCAGCGGTATCGCCCATTAAGAAGAAACGCAGACGTCCGATGGGGGTATCACCGCGCCAAAGAATGAAACGTTGAGCTTGCTGTTCCGAACCCTCCTCTTTGTAACGGGCAATTTGGGAGTCTTCACTTTCAAAAGGCATCTGGTCCGCGCTGCGTCGTGTCACCGAAACCCAGATGGCGGCATCCTCTGGGCCCGCTTGTTTCCATTCCACCGTGTTGCGGGTTGTCTCTGGATTGAGCATTGGTACTCCTCTCACTGCTGCAACTTCATTCTTGTGCAGCACACAACATGCATCTTACATCTAGACGGTTCAATTGGACCTGTATAAATAAAATTCGCGATCAAAGTTGGACGTAACAGCAGGGCCTATCTAGCATAAAAAATTATACTCCAAAGACCTGCTTTGCTCAAGTGGAATGCGCTTAGGCTCTCCATCTTTGCTGGTAAACCGTAGGGCGCGATTTATCGCCGCCACCGCCGATTTATCGGCCCGCCCTCCCCAACTCCCACGCAAGGATGGAGAGCCGCACTTTCGACCATATTGCATAGGATTTAGGTATATGGTATGCTTCCAGCCAGACGAGAAATTGAGCGGAGAGTTGCATGGAACTACTAGTGGTTACCCTGGCCCATACGATGATCGACAAAGATGCAGACGGCTTGGCGCGCATCCATTTGATTTCAGATACGGTCCGCAATGCGCCGGGCCTGGTTACATTCCGTTTTTACCGCAGCAGAGGACAAGAATCGTACTATTTCTTGCTTACCACTTGGGAAGATGAAGAAAGTTGGCAGCAAGCACAGGAACGACATAATCCCAAGCAACTTTTACTGGGGTCTGCTACGGAGCTACTGATCTCTCCTCCTGAACAATGGCTCATGCATTACCTCTGGGGCTATAGCCGACCTGCCGCCGCCCCCATGCTCGCAGCCGCACATCTCGCCACTATCCAAGCCGACCAGTCCGAGCGCACACAGCGCGGCTGGATTGAAAGCTTGCGACGACAAGCGGTACAACCATCATTAGCTTTTGCGTTTCTTGCCCGTGGTATGAATGAGACCACCACACTACCTCAAGGACTTTCTTCAAGCAGTGCAGCCAGTACGCCTCGCGCAGATACCCCTTTTCAGGAAGGCTCTGTCTTCCTGAATTTGCTCAGTTGGGCCAATGAGGCCGATCGAGAAGTCTTTTATTCCGATCAAAGCTACCTTGCCATCAGCCGTTTTCTCAGTAGTGTAGGCAATACCCAGATACTTACCCTTGACCCCCTCTAAAAGCTTCTTCAGAAATCTGAACGCCCCTCGGTTCCAAAATGTAGTGATGCCCCTTGTGGGCATCAGGGGGCGAGGCATGGGCCATCACAGGGCATGGCATGGGCCATCCCGTGATGGCCCATCACGGGGTGGGCCTAATCGTCTGAACTCTCCGCGACAGGTTTTTTATAATATTTATACAGCTCCATGCGCAACAATTCGCGGTTCGCCCACAACTGACTGGGAAAGCTGTGGTACTCTCCGTCACACAACGGCACAGGGCTACTGCACTTACGATGAGGAGTGAGCCTGAAACGAATGGTCGTGCCATTGATCTCGACCCAAATGTGGCGCCGTGTATAGCCAGTCCCCCATTTTAGCAGAAGGATGGAGTCATATTCTTCAAATTGCCCTTTTCGCCTCAGTTCATCCTTGTTGATCTCTTGTAGCATTTGAGCCAGTCCGCTATCACGTAACACTCGCTTGGCATTTTCATGCGTCGCTAAGCGTTGCGCTTCCTTTTCCTGGGCCGTCAGCTCTTGTTCAGACTGATGATTGTCTTGCTTCGTACTCGTCGCCACCTTCCTGCATAGTTAGTAGGGATTCAATAGACCTGGTGCTCAAACTCCGCGAAGCCATCCTCACCAGTAACGTATGACAAGTCATGTAAAGCGCGACCATTCAAGGAAAAAGAGAAGGATGGTGGGTACAGAAAGAAAGATGGGCTGCTGGTCGCGGAAGCTCGCTCGGCAGAATACCCTTTATCGCGTGGCGAAGAGATATAGCTGATATTCGAGTTGGATTGTTTGGCATTGCGCTTGGCCTCAGCCGCCAGGTAACTCACTTCTTGGATGCTGTGCGGTCGGCGTACCTGGTTATTGACGACACCGATTGAGAGCGACACCAGTGGAAATTGATAGGGGCGTCCTTTACGGTCTACCCCACTAATGGAACCACGCCGCAAATCTTCGGCACGATAGAGTGCAACACTGCCTTCTTTATACCTGCTAGAGATATGCTGACAGAGGAGAGAGGCTCGACCAGGAGTAGTAACTACCACAAAATCGTCACCGCCAACATGCCCAACAAAATCTTCGCCATTCCCATATTCATACACCACGCTGCGACAGGTACGCCCTACTAACAGGATCATCTCATTGCCAGTCAGGAAACCATACACGTCATTGAAAGCCTTGAAGTTGTCAAGATCAAGGTACAGAATACTCCACGGGTCCGTACTGCCAAGTTTATAATTGATAGCTCGTACTACTTGTAAGCCACCCGGGAGTCCCGTAAGTGGCGAGAGGCAACTCTGCTCTACACGCCGCAATTGCCTGCGCACCCGCGCCAATAGCTCATGGGTATCAAAAGGCTTGGTGATAAAGCCATCTACATCCTCATCATAGGCACGAATTTTGGCCGCTGGATCATCCGAAGAACTCAGGGCAATAACGGGAATGTGCATGCATTTGGGATGGTTGCGCAAACGCGACATAACCTGATAGCCATCGAGAGCAGTTGCTTCATCAGCCCCAACAGGAGTCAACTGAATATCCAAGATAATGAGTTGCGGCATTTCACGTAGCGCAAATTGTACAGCATCTTTGCCGTTAAGGACAGTAGCTACCTGGTATCCCTCGGTCTCTAATGTTGCGCGTAAAGCTCTGGCGACCGACTGATCGTCCTCGACGACTAAAATGTTGACCATGAGTGCTCCTAGCTCTACATTTCACCAGTACTACAAAGACTATACTCCACACATGCACCCTATACCACCGGACACAGTGGTATGGCAGTTACGTTTTTATGCTTCTATAGCTTCCCATAGCTTCCATAGCAAACACAAAGCTCTTACGCATCTCAAACGAGCAACGCATAGCACCATTGATAGAGCGGTGTATCTACCATAAAGAAGCCTGATACCTGTTCTAGTACCTTCACCGTTCCTGATCGCAGCAACGCCAGGAAAAGAAATGCTAGAACAATACCAAGTTGACCAGTACCTACGAGCATAATTCGTCGATATCCAGCCCCTAGAAGGATATCGCACAAGTGGAGCAAATCTTGAGAGTAGGAGTCAAAGAAATAAAGTCATCCGTGAGGATTGGCCCCTATCTCTCACCAATTGTAAAAAGTGAACCTCCGCCAAATGTGCTTAGCACTTTAGCAAAAATAGGTTTTGTCCTACCTGGGTTAGCAAACGTAATAGCCATACACAAAAACACAGGTGTGTATGTCTTTGCTTTAAAGTATAACATTCTTCAAGGCATATGCAAAGTGTTTAACCAAGCAATTTCCCATATAGACATTGTGATTCGTCAAATTCATTGCAAAATCTCACAAAATGTAACATTTCCATTACTTTTGGTTTACATTGCCCTTTTTACCCCTTTAAAGGTAGATAGTTGACTCAATGTCATTCCTGCGATAAGATGAATACTACAAGGTAGCAGAAAGGCAACTGGTAGGCCAGTATGAAGGGAAGACGATGACCTCATCTGTACAGACTGAGCAGACGATAGTTTTTAAAAGCGCAGGGCAACCCACATTCCTCCTCGAAGGTATATTACACCTGCCAATGAAGGTGGAGCACGCTCCCGTCGTAATTCTTTGCCATCCTCAACCACCCAGTAGCGATATGAATGATGCGCTAACAGTAGTACTGGCAAAACAACTCGCCGTAGCGGGAATGGTGGCACTCCGTTTCAATTTTCGCGGCGTCGGACATAGCCAGGGACAACAAACTGACGGACGGATGGAGCCACTTGATTTGGCTGGGGCGATTAATGCCGCGTTAGCCCAGCCGGGGGTTAATCCTGACAAGGTCGGCGTGATCGGTCATGGCTTTGGTGCCAACGTTGCCTTGATTTATGCCCCATATGATCCGCGCATTCGCACTGTTGTTGCGATAAGCCTCTTACTCTATCGCGCTACCAGAGATATCAGTAAAGCTTTTGAACCACCCAAATTGTTTGTTACCAGTGAATTTGATGAAATCTGTCCTCTTTTTAAACTTGAACCATTTGTTGAGCAATTAGCAGGTCGCAAAGGAATCAAGGTGATTACAGGAGCACGCCACTTGATGCGCGGACATGAAGATACAGCCGCCAATGTTGTTTTAAAATATATGAGAAATTGGGCAGAGATGCAGGGAGTTTAACGGGAGATGATGAATCCTGGCAATCCATTAATCGTACAAAGCGACAAAACCATTTTATTGGAGGTTGACCATCCACTCCATGCCGAGGCGCGAGATGCCCTGGCCCAATTCGCGGAGTTAGAAAAATCGCCCGAACACATCCATACGTATCGCCTTTCGCCGCTCTCACTCTGGAACGCAGCGGCAGGCGGCATGAACGCGGATATGGTCTTAGAGTTGCTCAATCAGTACAGCAAATATTCCATTCCAACAAATATCATCGTTGATATTCGTGAATATATGAGCCGCTATGGGCGCATCAAGCTGATTCGTGAAGGTGACGCGCTACTACTCACCTCCAACGACACCGCACTTATGGCCGAGATTATTCATCATAAACGCACGCAACCCTACCTGCTGCGCCAATTGAATAGCAATACAATCCAGGTCGATGCGGCGCGGCGCGGTCATATCAAACAGGCACTGATCCATATTGGTTTCCCTGCCGAAGACCTGGCTGGTTATACGGATGGTTCGCCACTACCCATGCACTTACGCCGCATCACACTCCAAGGGGAGGAGTTTGAGCCCCGTGCCTATCAATACGCCTCTTCGGCAGCCTTCTACGCAGGTGGCGCACCAAGCGGCGGCAGTGGCGTCGTGGTGTTGCCATGTGGCGCCGGTAAAACGATTGTGGGACTGGCAGCCATGGCGGATATCCAACGGGCCACATTGATTCTCTCGCCTAACACCATCGCCGTGCGGCAGTGGATCCACGAGATTATCGATAAGACCGATATTCCACCCGAAATGGTCGGCGAGTATACTGGCGATCGGAAAGATATCTGTCCTATTACCGTCAGTACCTACCAAATACTGACGTATCGACGCTCGGAGGAGGAGGATTTCCCCCACTTCTCGCTCTTCACAAGCTTTGATTGGGGACTGATTATCTATGATGAGGTACACTTGCTACCAGCCCCTGTCTTTCGGATCACCGCCGAGATTCAGGCGCGCCGCCGTCTGGGTCTGACGGCGACACTTGTCCGTGAAGATGGGCGTGAGGCCGATGTATTCAGCTTGATCGGGCCAAAGAAATATGATGTTCCCTGGCGCGAATTAGAACGTCAAGGCTGGATTGCCACGGCTGAATGCCACGAAATTCGCGTGAGCATGAGCGAGGATGAACAATTGAACTACGCGGTGGCCGAGGAGCGTGAAAAATATCGCCTGGCGGCAGAAAGTCCCGCCAAGCTGACCGTGACACGTTATCTCGCCGAGCGGCACCGCGATGACCAGGTATTGATTATTGGTCAGTACCTCGAACAACTCAAAATCCTTGCAGACGAACTACAAGCCCCTCTCCTCACCGGAAAAACTGCGAATAAACAGCGTGAGAAGCTCTATGAGCAGTTTCGCCGTGGCGAGATCAAACGCCTGGTGGTTAGCAAAGTGGCAAATTTTGCTATTGATCTACCCGATGCCAATGTGGCAATCCAGGTCTCGGGCACCTTTGGTTCTCGTCAGGAGGAAGCGCAACGTCTCGGGCGCATCCTTCGCCCCAAAAGCGACGGCAGCTTGGCATACTTCTATTCTATAGTGACCCGCGATACTCGCGACCAGGAATTCTCGGCTAATCGCCAACTCTTCCTGACCGAACAAGGATATCGCTATATTATAGAAGATGCCGAAGTTTTGCTAGCTTGGTGAGAACTGGTAGCAAGATAGTGTTCCGACCACCTTCATGTGATAAGTGGGGATGCAAGGGGCTGTCGCCCCTTGACTGGGTTCTAGGGCTGCGCCCTAGCTCTCCCTCTCTCCCTGCCGCCGTAGGCGGCATGTCAAATGAAGTGGGTCGGAACAATAGCTACAACCTGATGCCAATGGAACTCTTCCTTGACATCAGTTCTACTTGAGTGATACCCTTTTGAAACAATTAGTTTCTTTTATTATAGAAGAGGATGACAATGGCAGATAACTACATTGATGTATCTGACCAGGATTTTGCGGAAAAAATACTCAACGAGCCGCAATTGGTATTGGTGAACTTTTCGATAGATAACAGTGGCGCATGTCAGATACAGGACCCAGAATTTGCAGCGGTGAGCAAAGAGTTTACAGGACGCGTCATGTTCGCCCGCCTGAATGCCGATAAGAACAGTGAAACGACCACCCAGTGGAAAGTAGATGGTATTCCCACAATCATATTTTTCAAGGGAGGCCGTGAAATCAATCGCATCAAAGGCATCATTATGCGTGAGCGGCTCCGTCGCCAAATTTCGGGCGCACTTTTAGCAAACTAACGCACTCTATCTGCTATGTCGCTAGCAATAGCCTTTCAAAGCAGGGTTTCTCAAAAGTCTTGTATGCCGCCTTCGGCGGCATACAAGACTTTTGAGAAACCCTGTACTAAAAACCAACTTGCATCGTGCTATAAACAAGCAAAGCCTTGGCATAACCAAGGGCCATAAAAGAATAAATAATGTTGTAGGAGTAATTTGTGCTGCATTTACACCCAATCCGCTTAGAAGCATCATTACATGAAACTATCTGGGGGGGACAAAGATTAAAGAGCGATGGCTGGAAGACCATTTCATCGCCTGACGTTGCCATCGGAGAGGCCTGGGAGACCGAGATCAATACAGTGGCCCAGAACAAGCACTACAAAGGCAAGACATTAGGGGCACTCGTGGAGGAATTGGGCAGTGCGCTACTCGGAGAACAAGCCATAACCATCTATGGTATGCGCTTTCCACTGTTAGCCAAATTTATTGATGCCGAAGCCAGGCTTTCGGTGCAGGTTCACCCGTGTGATGATTATGCGGCACGATACGAAAATGGGAAGTTGGGCAAAACGGAATTCTGGTATATTCTTGCCGCCGAACCAGGCGCAACCATCGTTCATGGCTTTAACGCTCCTACTACCCCAGCACAAGTCCAGCATGCCATTGAGCAGACAAGCTTAGAAGAGCTTCTCCACGAGGAGACCGTGTACGCGGGCGATGTGATCTTCGTTCCTGCTGGCACTGTCCATGCTATCGGCAGTGGCGTGATGCTGTATGAATTGCAACAATACTCAGATATCACCTATCGGATGTACGACTACGGGCGTCTAAACGCAAATGGTACGCTGCGCGAACTGCACATAGAACGTTCACTCGATGTCGTAGACTATACTGTATCGCCCACGGTCAAGGTGCAACCCGTCTTACTCGCCAGCAACTCCCATTACGAGGACCGCTGCCTCGTCGCCTGCAAATACTTTGTGTCACGTCAGCTCACGCTCAACCATGACGTTGCTACTTCTAATTCTGGCTATATGAAAGGTAAAACGGGGGGTAGTTGCATTATCCTTTCATCTTTGAATGCTGACATCCAGGTTCGCTATGGAGATGCACTGACAAGTAGCGAGCCACTTGCTCGCGGACAAACAGTGGTCTTACCGGCAGAGCTAGGGGATTATTGTCTTGAAGGTACAGGAACACTGGTGTTTTCCTATGTGCCCGCCACAAGTGATGCCGCCTGGAGACGATGGGAAGCGGTCAATAGCAAATCTGCAGCCTATGAAGCGCGAGCGTAGCTAGCCTTATTCGCGCCGACGCTTGCGACGTTCTTCCTCTAAATCAGTGACCGTTCCTTCAACGACTTTATTCGCATCAATATCGGGTTCAACAAATGAAGAGAAGCCAGGAGGGCGTCGTGGCGGAAAGCCCTGCTGCATTCGACCAACATCTGCTACCGTCTTTGAAATTCTTGTTCCGACGGTGAAGAAGAAAAGCACAACAGCTAGCCCAAACCAAACGCCCAGGCCTACTAAGAACGTGACAATGCCACCAATGATGCCATTGATGATGCCTTCGTAGATCACTCCTGCCAAGACTGGTATCCAAAAGAAACGCACGAGCACTCTCAATAACCAATGCATAAACCAGAATACAGCCTTGACAGGATCGGATGGCATATCCCATGAAGGTATTAACTTACGCCTTCGCTGCATGTTTCTCACTTTGGCTTTTCCTTATAACGCAAACTACCACAACTGTATTGTAGCAGTCTAGCGACATATCCGCTAGGGGAAAAGCTGTTATTTAGGAAACTGGCGGTACAAGAATATGAGAGTATCTTTCCCGACATAGGTATCCCTGTCGGTCTGACAGCTTTATTGGCGCAAAATGCTCCTCACCGCTTCGATATTCGCTGCCACGGCTGTTTTGGTAGCGGGTAAGGGAATACCAGTCTGCGTATCTTTGAGCAGGTTGCCAGTGAGAATACCAACCACGCGATCATCACGTCTGATGACACCTCGCTCGACAAGTTTGCGCATCCCGGCCAGGGTAGCGGCGGAAGCCGGTTCGCAGCCAATGCCTGCCCGGTCAATGATAGCTTTGGCAGCCAGTATTTCCTCGTCGGTAACCTCCTCGACAACCCCATCGGTCTCTTCGATCACGCGGCGAGCACGCGTATAGCTGACCGGATTGCCAATTTTGATCGCGGTGGCAATGGTATGAGCCTGGACCTGCTCTTGTTTGGCAAAGCCCTGCTTGAAGCTGCGATAGAATGGATTAGCTCCGGCAGCTTGAATAGAGGCAATGCGTGGCAAGTGACTGATGAGTGAGAGTTGATAGGCCTGACGAAAAGCCTTACCAATCGCAGAGGTGTTGCCAAGATTCCCTGCTGGCAACACCAGCCAATCGGGCGCTTGCCAATCGAGTTGTTGTAAAAGCTCAAACCCAATCGCCTTCTGGCCCTCCACGCGGAATGGATTCAGCGAATTGAGTAGGTAGATGCCCAATTCAGCGCAAACCTGCTCAACCAGATGCATAGCAGCATCAAAATCGCCATCGATCTGAATAGTCGTAGCCCCATAGGCCAGCGATTGTGCCAGTTTACCACTCGCCACATTACCAGCAGGTAAAAAGACAAAACCGCGCATCCCGGCCTGGGCGGCATAGGAGGCCAAAGAAGCAGAAGTATTGCCCGTGGAAGCACAAGCCACCGCCTGCGCCCCCAGCACGTTCGCCATAGTCACGCCCACGGTCATACCACGGTCTTTAAAACTTCCCGTGGGGTTCTCCCCTTCGTGCTTCAGATAGAGCCGTTCCAGTCCCGCATACAGGCCGATTTGCCGATGACCAATACGGCCTGGGCCACAATTCTCCATGCCAACTGGATAAAGGCTCGTATTGCCCTCTGGACGACTGATGACAGCGTGCTCTGGCACTGGCAAAATCAACTCACGATAACGCCACACCCCACTATAATCGAGCAGTAAACTATCCGCGCCAGCAGACCAGATAGGCGGTGTTGTGGCGCGTTCGTCAAAAAGCTGGCGCAAATCGCTACCCTCAATCGGTACGAGATCGCTTTTAGCATCAATGCTTGACAGAACCGCGGAGATTTCCTGTGACTCAACGGCAGGGGAAGAAGCAGAAAGAGATGGCATCTCAACATCGAGCACCCCCCCACAATCACAGCGATAGCGCGGCTTTCCACTCGCCTCGATACTGGGGTAGAGGGTAAAACATTCTACGCAGCGTAAAGAAAGCGTATGCAGCATGGTACTGCCTGAGGATATACGTGCATCATTCATGAACTGAAAGTCCTTCGCCTGATCTGGCTGGGGGCCAGTAATATTGATCTTGCGCACGAATACCCTCGCCTTTACGTGTGCGGCTGCGCGATGCACGAAGAACGCGTGCGCCCACCTGGTCAGCACGTAAGATCATTCCCGTCCCACCTACCCCAGCGGCAAGAGCCGTTTGCTGCATAGCCTGGAGTACCTCCTGGAAACGTGAACTGGCGAGGGCAATTAACGAGGAGCCTCCTCCGGAGAGACTGGCCCCATGCGCACCGGCAGCAATAGCCGCGCTAATAATTTCCGGCATCGCCGGGAAAAGCACTTGGCGATACGGCTGGTGCAGGCGATCCTGCATAGCCTCGCCAATCAATTCATAGCGTCCAGTCTGCAATGCCGTGAGCAGCAAGGCCACCCGACCGGTATTAAAGGTTACATCCGCCTTGGAATAGCTGGCCGGCAGGAGTTTTCTCCCCGCCACAGTATCCATAGGGAACGAGGGCGTGAAGATAACCGCCTTAATCGCATCCGGGAAAGGTGTTTTCACAGCGTGAATCTTGCCAGCCAGACTGGTAGTAGCGACCAACCCTCCCAGCAAAGCTGGGGCAACATTATCTGGATGCTTCCCTGCCTCCATGTCAACCGCGAGTTCGAGCAGTTCTTCTTTGGAGACAGTTTTTCCTCGCGAACGCAGCAGTTCGTTCGCGACCACCAACCCACCCACTACGGCAGTAGCACTGCTACCCAGGCCACATCCGGGTGGGATTGCAATCTTCATGCGGATGCGTAGAGCGGGTAACTCCACCTGCTGCCGTTGAAAAAGAGCAACAATAGACTGATAAAACAGGTTATCTGGCCCAGTAGATAGGCCAGCACCCAAGTCACCCTCCACCTCAATAGAGGGAAGGTGAGGGTCGTCACCACTCTCTTCGACTACAAAACGATTATACAGTTGCAAGGCCAGACCGAGGCTATCAAAACCGGGTCCCAGATTAGCCGACGTAGCTGGCGTTAAAACGGTGATTGAAGCAGGAAATACCAGTGCCATCCCCAGTACCCTGCCTTTCTGATGAAACACGCATATTTGTTCTTCCCTTCTCTCGTTGAGCTATTTCGTAGAGTTATTCTATCATCTTTATTCCCAAATGCAATTGAATCTGACACGAATGTGAACAAAGATGAATATTTTTGCATGTATGTTAATAATCCGCCAACACTGCACCCGTATTTGCTGAAGTCACCATTGCAGCGTATCGGCGCAACCAGGCACTTTTCACGCGATTGCCTGGCACGTTGACCTCGCTCAAACGTTGCTCAATCTCCGCGGGGGACAGTTCAACGTCAAGGCGACCTTCAATCAACTCTATGTGAATCTTATCGCCATCTCGCAGGGCCGCGATAGGGCCCTTGGCTGCGGCCTCCGGTGAGACATGCCCAATGCACGCACCGCGTGTTCCACCTGAGAAACGCCCATCTGTGATCAAAGCGACCTTTTCGCCGAGACCCATGCCCATAATATTTGCAGTCGGTGCCAGCATCTCTTGCATTCCTGGTCCACCACGCGGCCCCTCATAGCGAATGACCACCACATCACCTTCCTGTACCTGTTTGTTCAGAATACCGGCACTGGCCTCCTCCTGCGAATCGTAGATACGTGCCGGGCCGCAATGTTGTAGCATCGCGGGAGCAACAGCCCCAACCTTCACCACGGCTCCATCAGGGGCCAGATTGCCAAAGAGGATCGCTAATCCACCACGCTCGCTATGTGGATTTTCTACAGTAAGAATTACCTCTGGGTCCATAATCTGCGCATCGGCAATATTTTCGCCAATGGTCTTGAGCGTGACCGTGGGACGCTCCAGGTTCAATGTGCCCGGTTTTCTGGATAATTCCTTTAAGATCGCACTGATACCACCGGCACGATCAACATCCTGCATATGCCACTTGCCCGAAGGACTGACCTTACAGAGATGGGGGGTGCGCTGCGCCACTTGGTTAATGCGTTCCAGCGAATAGTCGATACCGCCTTCGCGCGCTATCGCCAGCGTATGTAAAACCGTGTTTGTGGAGCCGCCCATCGCCATATCTAGGGCAAAGGCATTGTCGATACTATCGACGTTGACAATCTGGCGCGGCGTGACATTTTCCGCCACTAGCCGCATAATTGTGCGCCCCGCTTCGTTGACCAATTCTTTGCGCGCCTCACTGGTCGCCAAATACGAACCATTCCCTGGCAACGCCAGCCCCAGTGCCTCCATCAAGCAATTCATCGAGTTGGCGGTAAACATACCGGAGCACGAGCCACAGGTGGGACAAGCCTGCTGTTCAAGTTCTAGCAGCTCCGCGTCACTGATTTTACCCGCCTGGTAGGCTCCTACACCTTCAAAAATACTGATCAGGTCAATCGAACGACCATCTGCTAACTTTCCCGCCGCCATCGGGCCACCGCTGACAAAAATCGTGGGGATATTGATACGCATGGCAGCCATCAACATCCCTGGCACAATCTTATCGCAGTTTGGGATACAGACCATGCCGTCAAAGCGATGCGCCTCGACCATCGTCTCCACACAATCGGCGATCAGCTCACGGCTGGGCAGCGAATATTTCATGCCGATATGCCCCATGGCGATGCCATCGTCGACGCCAATAGTATTAAATTCAAAGGGTACACCACCAGCCGCCCGAATAGCCGCCTTGACCAGTTTGCCGAAGGCTTGCAGGTGGACATGTCCCGGCACAACATCTACATAGGAATTACAAACAGCAATGAACGGCTTATTGAAATCATTCTCTCCTACCACTCCGGTTGCACGCAACAAGCCGCGATGTGGCGCTCGTTCAAAGCCCATTTTAATTTGATCTGAACGCATTACGCTTCCTTTCGATTAAAACTCTCCCGCCCCAGGGTACCAGCAAAGGGCTTACACGTCTAGGTTTTTCGGAGTGCGTAGGGACAGGGGGCGGACGCAGGGTTGGGGGGGGGGGGGGGGGGGGGAGGTGGGGGGGGGGGGGGGGCCACCCCCCCCCCCCCCCCACAA
>JBBQXY010000033.1:0-39259 GCA_038209195.1 Ktedonobacterales bacterium
TACAGTGTCGTCAGAAAGGTATCAAGATCTATCATGTTAGCTCCTTTTCTTCGAAAAGTTCTGGATATGCTAACTATAGGTTCCTTTTACCTTTCTTTTCAAACTCTTCCTCTCTTTTCTAATTCACACCAAACGTTTAACCCTGTTGCTTGTAGCACCTCTAAATGATGTTTTGCCGATTTAGTAGTGGGAATTACTTCTGGTATTGGACACCTGAGGTGTAGCGATTCGTGGGAAACTAAACGCTCTGTGGGCGCGCCTTGCAAAAGGTTTATCATGCGCTCAAATGAGACTCGTGTCTGCGCATATTGGGCTATGAGCGTGCCAAAGGATTGGGTGAAGGCGGCAACAAAGGCCAGATAGTAGATAAACAGGGCGATATCACCCACGCCCAAATGCGTCGTTTGCAGAGTGAGCGCAGCAAAGATAAGGATGAAGCCGCGCCCTATGCCAACAATATTTTCAAAGATAGCATCCAGCGCGTCCGTCAACACACGATCATTGATCATGCGTTTGCGCCGATTATCGTTCAGCGCGCGGAAATGCGCCACGACATGTTCTTCGGCTCCCGCGACTTGAATGGCTTGCACGGCGGTAAAGATTTCTCCAATGAGACTGGTCACCTTGGCGGTAGCTTCACGGCTGAACTGGCGATAGATGCGAACCCGTGCCTGCATTCGCTGCGCGATCACGACAACGCAAACCAAGGGAACAAAAACCAGTACAGTTATCTGTACGTTAACGCGCAACAATATAATCAAAGCGGCAATAGAGAACACAAAGAGACCGATGGAGGAATAGAGCCAACCAAACATAGTAGATATATTTTCCGCATCGTTCTGAAAAACATTAATCACCGCACCCGTTGAGCCTGGTACGGCCTGCGCGCCTGGTCGATCGAGGATGCGCTCCAACAGATTTCGACGCAACAATGATTGGGTAATGAAGAAGCAGAGTGGTCGTACCACCCCGCCGCCCAGCGTTAATAGGAAACGCGCCGCTGCCATGGCGGCGAGTAGCGCAATCACCTCCCACAGAACCGGGCTCAGGTGTTTGCTGCTGGGTAAGACATTGAAAAATGTCTGGATGACATAGCCAAAGATCACGCGAAAGCAAAAGAACATCGTTGTCAAAAGCGCACTCAGGATAAAGACCCATGGTTGATAGCACACAATGCGCCAGAGCAATTGATACGTTTTCACGCGTTCACCTCCTCTAATCCGGCTTGCAACAGATAGGAAAAATGTGATGAGGGATCACTGGCAACATCTTCCCTGCGTCCATTTTCAAGAATGTGTCCATGCTCTAGCACCAGGATTTCATCAACCCGTTGCAGTGTAGCCAAACGATGGGCGATTATAATGCCGCTGCGACCAGTAAAGAGCTTCACCATCGCTCGCTCTATAAGCTGTTCGGTAGCCGGATCGAGCCGCGAGGATGCCTCATCCAGAATAATCAGCCCCGGATTGGTGAGCAGTACGCGTGTAAAGGCCAACAATTGGGCCTCACCCGCCGATAATCCAGTACCATCAGACCCCAGTACGCTATCTAATCCAGCGGGCAGCGTTTCCAGCCACGGAGCAAGTCCAATATCATCAAGCGCAGCCACTATTTGCATATCAGAGATGGTGCGCTTGAAGAGGGTCAGGTTGTCGCGTACAGTGGCATGAAAAATCTGCACATCTTGCGTGACCATGCCGACATGTTTACGCCAGTCAAGTAATGGCACACGCTTGCCGGAAACACCACCGAGACATACCTCGCCTAATTGCGGGTCGTACAGGCGAAACAGGAGGCGAGCCAGCGTTGTCTTGCCACTGCCCGTGCGCACTACTCTGCCCAGCAGCTTACCAGCAGACAAGCGAAAAGAGATATGCTCTATGACGCTATCACTCTCCGCGTACCCAAAAGACACAGCGCGAAACTCAACCGACAACGCTCCAGTTGGTAGTGTTATGTCACCTTCATCAACGAGTGCAGTCCGCATACCAAAGAGTTGTTCTATGCGCTGAATGCTGGCCTCCGCCTCTTGCAGGTCCTGCAACTGGATCTGAATCTGACTGAGAGGGGTAGAAAGGATATCGGTGTAAGAAAAGATGAGGTAGACGGTGCCAACGGAGATGATCCCACTACTCCGCAGATAAGCTCCGATTATGAGCGACAAGCAACTGCCTAGAATGAAGAGGAAAAGGATCACTCCTCCCATTGCAAAGTCCCAAAATTTCGCTTTGGCGTTTATGGAAAGCCAGCGGCGCAGCAGAAGATAGAACTGGCGCATAACCGCCTTCGCCGCGTCATTGCCCGCGATATCTTCGGTAGCCGCCAGGTGCTCGCCCAGGAAGCTAGAAAAATCGGCATTGACCTGGCGCAGTTTCACGAAGTAGGGTACTACACGCCGTTGAAAAAGCACCATTATCACGAGCGCGACAGCCGCGAAAGCGGTCATCGTCACCCCCACGCGCCAATCAACCAGAAAGAACAGCACCAATATGCCAATCGTGACCAGCACATTATTCAGCAGGTGCAACGTGAGTTGTGAGAAGAAGTTAGAAAGGGCATCCACGTCGCCATCAATACGCTCGATCAGCTCGCCCGACGTATGTTCCTTGTGAAAAGACATGTCCAGCGCCAGACAATGGGCTAAGAGATCAGCGCGCAACTGGTTTGTAGCCGTCCAAGCGACATATTCGCTAAAGTAGGTTGTCGCGACAGAAATGCCCAAGTTCAGCAAGGCCACGCCGATGAATAACACGCCCGCCAGCACCAGCGCTGTGGTGGCCCCACCAGTGATGGCAGTATCAATAAAGTAGCGCAGGATTTGAGGATTCAGCAGTTGCAAGCCAATGCTGATCAATAGCAGCACTGCCAGCACCAAGGTTCTGAGCCATTGCGGTTTGAGGTAAGTCTTGAGCAGTGTCAGGTAGCGTTTCAGTGGGAGGCGCATCGTGTCTTCCTTTTCGCACAGCAAAACATTACAGTGAAGGCAGTCAGTCCGCAATATGTCCAGAGTAAGAATACCCAAAAAGTTACAAAAAAACATCGTCCAAAGGAACGATGTGCTACGCTTGACAAATACTTTATAATAAGAGTGTAGAGGGATACTAAACGGTGCTTTTTGTTAGCTCTCTCATCAACGCTTCAATATTTTCTAATATTCCCTTTCTCCTCCTCCCCACATTAAAGTCACATCGCGAAAATAGCAGGGAGAAACGTCTATGAACGAGGCTAGCCAATACCTGCTGACCCTGGCTAAGCGAAATGCTCAGGCGTATGCTGCCCTACCCGGCATCAAAGCTATCATGCTCACGGGTTCAGCAGCAGAAGGTAGCAGCGACTTCTATTCCGACATTGACATGATCCTCTACTACGATGAACTGCCATCCGAGAAAGCATTGCTGGCGGCTTGTCAGCAGAATCAAGGCACAGAGCGCAGACTACTGGGCGACCGCAGCGAAGGGGCCATGATTGATATGTATCAGGTGCGTAGCGTAGAGTGCCAATGCGAGCATACCACCATAGCGGCCTGGGAACACGAAATAGCCTCGGTACTTGAACAACTTGATGTGGCAACCCCAACCCAGAAAGCCCTCTCCGGCATGCTAACAGCCATCCCTTTATTTGGAGAAGCACTCATCCGAGATTGGCAAGCTCGGCTCGCCCATTACCCGGATGCGCTGGCACAGGCCATGGTCAAGCACTACCTCACCATCTTTCCGTTATGGGGCATTCAAGACCGCATGACCACTCGTGACGCTACCATCTGGCACTATCAACTCCTGGTCGAGGGAGCCTACAACATCCTTAGCATCTTCGCTGGCCTCAACCACCTCTACTACTCCTCATTTCAATTCAAGCGCATGCACCACTTTATTGCCCAAATGAACATCGCTCCTCCCGCTCTAGCCAATCGCCTCGAGGCTATCTTCCACAGCGACACAATGACCGCAGCAGCACAGCTTGAACAACTCATCAGCGAGACCGTCGCCCTTGTAGAGCAGCATATGCCAGAGGTTGATACAACCACTATAAAGAAGCGCATTGGGTGGCGGCAACAAAGCTGGCAACCAATTGAGTAAGCTCTCTTACTATGTTGACGACGTCTACTCTGACGACCCAAGACCCAGTAGCTTGATGGCATTCTCGCGCAGAATCAAGGGGCGCACCTCTGGCCTGATTGCGATTTGCGCAAAGTCCGCTAGCCACCGATCAGGGGTAATCAAGGGAAAATCGGAACCAAAGAGCATCTTATGCTTGAGTTGCGTATTTGCATACTGGATAAGCTGGGGAGGAAAGTACTTGGGCGACCACCCCGATAGATCGATGTAGACCTGAGGCTTGTGCAGGCACACCGAAAGGGCTTCATCCTGCCATGGGAAAGAGGGATGGGCCATAATGATCGGCATGTCTGGGAAATCGACGGCTACATCGTCCAGATACATCGGGTTGGAATATTTGAGGCGAATGCCACCCCCGCCGCGTGCTCCTGTCCCAATGCCAGAATGCCCCGTGTGAAAGATGGCGGGCAAGCCAGCCTCGGCTATCGCCTCGTAGAGCACGTATGCCTTTGGATCATTGGGATAAAATTGTTGGATGGTAGGATGAAATTTGAAACCTCGTACCCCAAACTGCTCGATCAGACGGCGGGCCTCACGTGCTCCCATTTTCCCCTTCGCGGGATCAATGCTGGCAAACGGAATGAGGACATCAGGGTTTTCTGCCGCAGCCTCGGCAACATCCTCGTTAGGGACGCGCACCTCTCCTGTGATAGACTCTGCATCGACGGGAAAGACGACACAAGCCATCTTGCGCTCCCGATAATAGGCTGCGATCTCAGTAAGAGTGGGAGAGTTTCCCTCGTTTTTGAAGTAACGTCTGGCGGCCTCCTTCACTTCTGCATTACCAGGAGCTTCGGCAACATGAAGTGAAACATGTGCGTGCGTATGCACATCAATGGCAACGATGTTGGTAATATCCATAAGCTTTCTTCTTTCCTTTCGCGTTTGTATCTCAGCTATCTATTATATCTTCTGAGCGGCAAACACGATGAAAAACTCGCTTGCTTATGGGTTGGATATCACTTTCATTCTTATTTGGCCTTCGGCAATGTACCCAGGCAGATCATTGCCGTCGCCACATGCATCAGCATTAGTGCCCCCACTTCGGGGAGCGTTGTGCCAGGGTACGGGCGAAAGAATGCAACCAGCAGATCGGGGATGAGCGAGACCAACAACACAATCCAAACCGTGCGCTGAAAAGTGCGAATGGGATGCTTTGCTCTGCGTCCTATCTGAGCAAACGCCATCACCAGAGGAGTTGACCAACCAGGTTTTTCTGGTACTCACTGAGGGGGTGGCGCGTCTCGTTCCAGGGTTGTTACCCTGACTATTCATCTTCGAGGTGGTAAGTCATAGCATCTACTACTTTTCGCTTTTCAATGCTTGTAGTTTGCTCTATTTCTCGTTCACTTGTTTATTAAAAGCTGGCTTTTCTTTCCAATTGGCGATAATATCCTCGAATGTGATCTCTGGATCAGTTTGAGCCTTCAATTCGGCCATCCGCAAGCAGAAAGCAGCTTGTTGTGCTGTCATCAACTTCTCGTAAGTCGCTCCCTGGCGATCTACGACCTGTACGATTCTTTTCATCATTACTCCTTCTGAGCCTGGATAAATGCTAGTTCGTATATATATGCGCTCAAAAGCTCCTTGTAGCTGCCATAGCCGGTGTCTTATAAGCGGTTCTTTCAAAATTGCACGTCATCGTCAACCAATAATCTGTATCAACATGCATCTTACTGCACTACTGCGATTATACCATAGTATTCACGTAAAAACAAGCTATAACACGCAATACTACTTACAAACAAGCAAAATACGGCAAGGCGATCTACGACAAGACAATGCACGCTATGCACAGAGTGCATGAGAAACTCCTCATTTGCTTCCAATATGCCTCTCATCAGCTCCTGCTAAACTCACATATGTGAGGTGAAGATCATCTCCGCATTGAGTAGAAAAACAACCATGGAGCATATACTGCTCCATTATCTGGTTCCATAGAAACCACATCCACCTTGGGGAGGATTTATTCATGGTAGGACAAACGCAGACTTACTTTGGCGAGTCCCATGCTCTGTATGATCTATATGCTCCAAATGAGCGGCCATCTAACAGCAAACATAGCCTCTCGGTCATTCTACCTGCCTACAACGAAGCGCAGGTGATTGCCAACACGGTTACTACTATCCGTGCGGTACTGAGTTCTTGGGCCACAGACTTTGAAATCATCGTCGTCAACGATGGTAGCACGGATCAAACAGCAGCAATTATTACTGCGCTCGCAGCTCGTGATGCGAACATTCATCTTGTCTCCCATGCCGCCAACCGGGGCTATGGTGCTGCCCTGGTGAGCGGCTTTGCAACAGCAACCAAGGAACTCACTTTTTTTATGGATGCCGATGGACAATTCGACATCCATGACCTGCGCACCTTCTTCCTATTTATCGATCGCTACGACGCGGTCATTGGGTATCGCATCGATCGTCAGGACTCGTGGATGCGCAAGCTCAACGCGTGGGGTTGGCATCTGCTCATCCGTTGGATGCTTGGTATCCATGTACGAGACGTAGATTGCGCTTTTAAGCTCCTGCGCACCGACTTCCTGCGCCAGCATCCCTTGGAAACACATGGTGCCATGATTAATGCCGAACTGTTACACACCTTAGCGCGTACTGGATGCACCTATAAAGAACTAGGCGTCAAGCACCTCCCACGTCAGGCTGGTCGTGCTACCGGTGCAAAGCTGAGCGTCATCCTGCGTGCATTCCGCGAACTGTTCGCCTACTCCTACAAATGGCACCAAGTAGAAAAACACAAAGCTCAGCAGTCTCAGCAGTTACAGACAACGCATACGCCCTGAGCAACGCGTTCATTGGAAATCTCTTATGTGTTTCCAATGGGAAGTCAATGGACATGACCTAAACTAAAACCAGTTGGGGAGAACCCTCACACCAATTCACTACAGTCACGCTCAAGGACGCCCTGCATGTAGGCGTCCTTCTCCCAAAAGATGAGCGTTATGCGCTAATCCTTGCTACATGCAGAAGGAAAACAAAGGTATGATTGATGCAGATAGCATTGATACAACACTAGCGATCCCTCAGCAGAATGCTGAACAACCGCTAACACACCAAGGAACGCGGCGCTGGCTACCCTGGCATCGCGTCGCACTCATAGGCATCACGCTCATTTCGGTCCTCATGAACTTCTACCAATTGGGGAAAAACGGCTACAGTTCCTATTATCCGGCCGCCATCAGAAGCATGATGGACAGTTGGCACAATCTCTTTTTTGCCGCCTATGATCCAGGTGGCTTCGTCTCGATCGACAAACCTCCCGTTGGCTTCTGGTTAGATGTTGCCAGTGCCAAGCTCTTCGGCTTCAACACGGTCAGCATCCTGTTACCTTCGGCGTTGGCAGGGGTGCTTTCGGTTTTGCTCCTGTATCACCTGGTGAAACGCCACTTTGGGGTGGGAGCTGGCTTACTCGCGGCCCTGGCACTGGCAGTCAACCCCATTAGCATCCTGACGAATCGCAATATCACAATTGATAGCACGCTGACCCTCGTTCTGCTCCTGGGTGCCTGGGCCGTGATGCGCGCTGCAGAAACCGGAAAATTGCGCTGGCTTCTCCTCACGGCGGTCATTCTCGGTATTGGTTTCAATATTAAGATGCTCGAGGCCTACCTCGTGCTCCCCGCCTATGGGCTGCTCTACCTGCTTGCTGCGCCTAGAAGCATCTGGCGACGCATCGCACACCTGGCGATAGCCGGGGCATTACTGCTGGTGATTTCGCTCTCCTGGGTAGTCGCGGTAGATCTCACCCCAGCCTCACAACGCCCCTATGTAGGTTCCACCCAGAATAATTCGGAGCTCACTCTGGCTCTTGGCTACAATGGCATCCAACGCCTCCTCGGTAGCTTTGGTGGATTTGGTGGTAGCACTGGTGGTAACACTCCTGCCGCGAACACGAGCAGCACCGGAACTCCCCCCACTTTTGGCAATGGTGGACCTCCTAACTTTGCAGGTAATGGCACCGGCCAACAGTCACCATCAGGTGGAACTGGTGGCGGCGGCGGTGCAGGTGGACTCTTCGATATCGGAACCGCTGGCCCATTGCGCCTCTTCATTCAACCACTGGCGGGACAGATCACCTGGCTCTTGCCCTTAGCACTTCTGGGAGCGCTCGCCCTTGCTTGGCAACGACGACCACTGTTCCACGACGACCGAAAGCAGCAATCGCTGGTGCTGTGGGGTACATGGCTCCTCACTATGGGTGTCTTCTTTAGTGTCGCAGGCTTCTTCCACCAGTACTATATGACGGTGATGGCTCCGGCTATTGCGGCCCTGTTCGGCATAGGTCTGGTTATAATGTGGCAGGATTTCCGCCGCGGCGGCTGGCGTGGCTGGTTATTGCCCATCGCCTTGGTTGCCACGTTGGCAGAACAAATCTACATTCTGAGCAACTACCCCGCTTGGGGCCAGGTGTTGATCCCAATCCTGGTCGTTCTCGGTATCCTGACGGTGGGAGCCCTGATCAGTACTCTCATTGCTCCGCATATCCATCTCAAAGCACTCAAAACGCGCTTCCTCGTCATCGTCCTTGCCATCGGGGTGCTGTCCATGCTGATTACTCCGACCGTCTGGGCCACCGTCTCCATACTGCAAAGTACGCAAGCGGATACCCTGGTGGCGGGACCATCACAAACAACAAGCTTCAGTGGTGGCTTCGCAGGTAGACAAGATGGCAATACGAGTTCAAACACCGCCCTGCTTAGCTACCTGGAAGCGCATCAGGGTACGGCGAAATACCTGGTCGCCGTGACCAGCTCAAACGAAGCGGACGCTATCATTCTCGCGACCAATAAACCAGTGATGGCGCTAGGCGGCTTCTCTGGCAGCGATCCCATCCTGACAACCACCCAACTTGCCGCACTAGTCAAGAGTGGTACTGTCAAGTTCTTCCTGCTCAATGGTAACGGTGGCGGCCCTGGTGGTGGACAGAGCACATTAACCACCTGGATTACACAGCACGGCAAGCTCGTCTCATCGAGCCAGTGGCAATCCACCTCGACGAGCAATAGCCCCGGCGGTGCCACCCAACTGTACGAATTCACGACAACTTCGTGAGCACTAGTTCTCGGTCACTTGGACCCGTTTGCCGCACAGCAGTATGCAGATGGCCCGACGACCTATTCTTGAGTGTTTCGACACTGCTGCACCAGAACGCAGCAGTGCCACCTCCTCCCACTTTTATTACGAGATGAAATGGAATATTCGTGATGATGACCATACAAGAAAAAATACTCGACCTCTCTTCACAGGAAAAACATACCTTAACCACTGCTACAGAGGCAGCACTACTCACCTCTTATGGCACCAATAGTCTGGCCTTCTTTGGGCTGGCCCCAGAGAACCGACATTTTCTGGCCCCGCGTGGGAGCGGATTCGTATCCTATCGCTTGGTGAACAATGTCGCTGTGGTACTCGGCGACCCCGTATGCGCTCCAGCCGCAGCCGAGCAGGTCACAAAGAGCTTCCTGGCAATTTGCGCACAGCAGCATTGGCGTGTAGCCTTCTATCAAGCCTCCCCCGCCTTCCTGGCAACATATCATGCCCTCAAATTGCACACCTTCAAGTTGGGGGAAGAGGCACTCCTCCATCCTCAGACCTTTACGCTGCGTGGTTCAGCTCTCGCGAATGTTCGCACCAGTGCGAGGCGCGCTGAACGCGACGAGATCACCATCTCCTGGTACGACGGCTCACCGCCCACCACAGTGATACAACAACTTGAGCAGATCTCACAAACCTGGCTTGCGTCCAGAACTGCTACACATGCAGAAGAAATGGGGTTCAGTACAGGAAGACTTGATGAACTGATGGAGAGTGCTGAACGGGCTGATACCATTGCTCAACTCTCTCAGCCTTGCTCCACTGCGCTAAGAGCCGTTCCACGCTTCGTGACCGGAGTAGCTGCGACAAGTGCAGGTACAGCATGCGCATTTGTGACTTTTACCCCCATCTATGGCACTATAACGCCGGCAGCGACGACGATAGATCAGCAATCAGGGGGACAAGGCTGGGGATGGAGCCTCGATTTGATGCGTCGTGTGCCCACTGCCTCCCCTGGCGTGATGGAACTCCTGCTAGCAAATGCCCTCGAACGCTTCCGTTCTTGCGGTGCGCAGGTTGTCAGTTTGGGCATGGTGGCTCTGGCTGATACAAGCCTGGAGATGACTACTGTCGAGCGGCAGCTTGTCAGCTTAGTCACCAATCGCCTCCACCTGTTGGATCACCGTGAGACGCTTTTCCACTTCAAACAGAAATTCCAACCGCGCTGGGAAAGCCGCTATCTTGTCACCAACACCACACTGGCCTTGCCACAAATTGCCCTGGCGGTGCTTCGGCTGCGCAACTATGCAGGAGGAGGAGTGACGAAACTGCTACGTGGCTCCAACAAACAATGAAAAGTTCTTCTTTACGCCGCTTCCACGCTTGGGGCAGCACCTTCCAGCAGATCTTTCGTTTCGCGCTAGTAGGCGGCGCGAATACGCTCATTGATGTCGTGCTGCTCAATGTCCTGCTATGGCGGTTTCCCACGAACAATGTACTGGTGCTCGTAATCTACAATTCAGTCGCCTATAGTAGCGGAGCCGTGACAAGTTTTTTCCTGAATAAGTACTGGACCTTTGGACACAGGCAGCGTACGACGTGGCGCGAGGTGAGACGCTTTGCCCTCATCCTGGCTCTTGAAATCCTTTATAGTAATGGTCTTGTGTGGCTCGCAGGAAAAGCATTGCAACCCTTTATCGCCAATCCCACACTGTGGGGCAATGCCTCCAAACTCATAGCTATAGCCGGTGGCGCACTTCTTTCCTACACCTGTATGCGCTTCTGGACCTTTGCTGCTCGACCACAGCAACGCTCGAAACATCATGGAACGCCTGAAGCAAATACTGGCCGCGAGGTTGAATAGCTGAGCAAACGGTGCCATTGGCTACCGCTCTTGCAACGACTCGCTCTCGCGGTAGGCTGCCAGAGCGCGGTCGATGAATGCATCGGTACTGCCCAAATAGCTAGCAGGGTCAAGTGAACGCTCGATCTCTTCAGGAGAAAGCACCGTGTTTATACGTGTATCCGCCAGGGCAACCTGGCGTAGCTCCACATCTGACTCAATCACCTGTTGGCAAGCTGCCTGAACGATGCGATAGGCTTCCGGTCTGCCCAAGCGAGTTGCCAGCGCCATCGTCAACGATTCGCTCATAATCAGCCCACGCGTTATTGCAAGGTTCGCACTCATACGGTCAGCATCTATCTGCAAACCAACCACCGCGTCCCTCACCCGCTCGACCGCCCCGGCAGTGTAGCGAAACAGACTGGGGATAGCAGCCCATTCCGCTTGCCACCCCCCAACGGCGCGCTCGTGCTCTTGCGCCATCCCCGCCATAATCACTGGCACCATGCCGATTGCCAGGCGCGCAGACGCGACTGCACTCGTCGCATCCACCGGATTGCGTTTCTGCGGCATAGCCGACGACCCTCCCTTTCCTGGCGCGGAGCCCTCCGCTACCTCACCAACCTCCGTCTGCGCCAGCAATGCTACGTCGCCCGCGATCTTTTCCATCGCCCCTGCCACAACACCCAGGGTTGCCGCTATCTGCGCCACACGGTCACGCTCGGTGTGCCATGGCAGCTCCGGTACCGCGAGTTGCAGTGTTTCCGCGAGGAGTTCGACAACACGAAGTCCCTTATCACCAAGAGAGGCCAGCGTCCCAGCAGCACCACCCAGTTGCACAGCCAAATGCTGCCGGCACGCATGAAGCGCACCTACCTGGCGCGTCGCCAGCGCTAACCATCGCGCCGCCTTGAGGCCAAAGGTGATCGGTAATGCCTGCTGCAACAGCGTCCTTCCAGCCATCAGCGTACCGCGGTGCTGTTCAGCGTGGAGCGCGCAGGCAGAGCAGAGACCAAGTAGGCCATCCACCAAAAGATCAAGCCCCTCCCGCATCTGCAGCATCAAAGCGCTATCAATCGCATCCTGACTTGTGGCTCCCCAGTGGACGAATTTCTGCGCATCCCCCTCAACGCGGACCGTCAGCATGCGTACAAGTGGGATAGCAGGAGTGCCAGCCCTCGCAGCCTCGTGGTACAGGGCCGCGACATCGAACAACTCAACCCGACAACTAGCCGCGATGGCAAGCGCAGCCTCCCGCGGGATGACGCCGACGCTGGCCTCCGCACTGGCGAGTGCAGCCTCGAAGGCCAGCATGCCCCGCACATGTGCCTCAAGCGAGAACGCGGCAGACATCGTCGGTGTGCTGAACAATACGTCAATCGGCTCCGACATAAGGCGATGCTCCCGTCACAAATTAAAAAACGCGGTTTCACCCTCGCCTTGCAGAACAATGTCAAAGTGGTAGACAACGTTCCCGCCCTCGTCTTCGCGTCTCGCTAGCAGTGTCGCCCGTCGTTCGTCAGATACGCACATCAGCACTGGATCATCAGCATTTGCTGGCTCATCTGCGAAGTAGAGACGGGTCACGACATGATTGAGCAGCCCACGCGAGAACATAGTGACACAGATATGCGGTGCCTGTAGCCGTTCGCCCTCGAAGGCAACGGGACCAGGCTTAATAGTCTCGAACCAATAGTGTCCATCCTCCTCCGTGCCAGCACGCCCAAACCCTAGAAACGATGGGTCCAGCGGCGCAGCACTCTGATCCGCAGCATGATTGTAGCGGCCGTGTGCATTGGCTTGCCAGATTTCAACCAATGCATCACTGACAGGCACCCCATCGCCATCGAAAATGCGTCCCTCGATGCGAATGCGTTCACCGACCGTCTCAGGCTGAGCCAACACATTGTTCACAGCATCCTTGCGCAACAGAGCAGGTGAGAAGAACGGACCCACAGTCTGTGAACTGGTGAGCAGAATTTTACTCATTCCCCTACCTCCGCCGACTCGAAAGGCGTGGCATGTACACCGCGCACAACGATGTCCCAGCGATAACCAAGAGCCCATTCCTCCTCGGTTACATCATGGGCATACGCGGCGATCAGGCTCTCGCGTGCCGCTTCCGTCGGCAACGCGCTCATAATAGGATCGAGTTGGTGGAGTGGGTCATCAGGAAAGTACATTTGCGTCACTAAACGTGACAGAGTAGAAGGGCCAAACACCGAGAAATGGATATGGGCTGGTCGCCACGCGTTTGGGTGGTTCTTCCACGGATACGCGCCAGGCCGAATCGTCAAGAACCTATAGACGCCATCCTCGTTCGTCAAACAGCGGCCCATTCCGAGAAAGTTCGGATCGAGTGGTCCCGGCCATTGATCCCGTTTGTGGAGGTAACGGCCCGATGCATTGGCCTGCCAGATCTCCAGCAGTGTATTCGGCACAGGCGTCCCCTCGCCATCCAGCACGCGCCCAGTCACTAGTATGCGCTGCCCAATGGCCTCGCCGCCAGTGCCAGCGTTCCGTGTCAGATCGGCGTCTTCAGGGGTGATAGCACTGATGGCAGGGCCGGGTCCCGTTAGCTCCGAGAGCGTCAATGGTACATCAATGAGTTGCTGCATAGGGGCGCGCCGTCGCGTGGATTGATAAGCCTCGTACAGATAAGGCGGAAAAACTTCTCGCTCTCCACGCACAATCGCACCGATAGTAGTCGTGTTCATACACCCTCCTGCTTTGCCCGCGTCGGGTCTGCCTCTTCATTTACCTCTTCATTTACCTCTTCAGTCGCCTGTTTTGTCGCGTGTTCTGCCGCCTGTTCTGGTGCCTGTACAGGCTGCTCAAATACTTTCTTTGCGGTCGAGAACGCGCTATTAGCCGCTGGCACTCCGGCATACACCGCCACATGGAGCAGCACCTCCGCGATTTCGTGTGGATCAACACCGATGTTACGGCTGGCACGCAAATGTAAAGCCAGTTCTTCCCGACCCAGTGCCGCCAAAATAGCAATTGTCACCAAACTTTTCGTCCTCCGATCCAGATCAGGTCGCGCCCAGACCATGCCCCATGCCGACTCCGTAATAAAACGCTGAAAGTCAGCATCGAACTCGCTAACACGCGCTTGCGCTTGTTCGACATACTCGCTTCCCAACACCTCCTTGCGCACCTTCATTCCGCTATCGAAACGCGATTCCGTCATAATTTCTGCTCCAATTTCAGCATAGCAAAGCACTGACTTACTCCACATGCTCTACACGCAGCGATAAAATTTTCTCTATTATACCATCAGTGAGCCTACCAGATGGGATGTTTACAACACTCCTCAGGGCAAGGTACAGGTCGCTTGAGCGACCTGTACCTTGCCCTGAATCTCTTTTCCCCTTGTTTGCTTGCAGCCTATACTTGTGCTAGTATATAGCAAAGAATCTGAAGCTAAGTTAGTCGTAGGGAGTTGCAAAAATGGTCTACCAACCAATCGAGAACTATGGAATTATTGGCAACGCACATAGTGCAGCACTGGTAGGGATGGATGGGTCCATCGACTGGTTCAGCTTCCCACACCTCGACTCCCCCACCATCTTTGCGGCCCTACTCGACGAAAATAAAGGCGGTCATTTCCAGATTTCACCCAGTTCGGACGGTAGCAAATTTAAGCAACACTACTGGCCCGACACCAATGTCCTGGTCACACGCTTCCTCTCACCCGATGGCGTCGGCGAAATTACCGACTATATGCCTATCGGTACCTCCGCCCAAATTCGCAACAGCCACCGACGTGGTTATCACTGTCTGATCCGTCGCGTCAAGGTCGTTCGCGGCATGATGGCCTTTAACATGGAATGTACTCCTGCCTTCAATTATGCACGCGACACCCACGAGGTCGTAATCGAGGCCGATGGCGTCAGTTTTCATTCACCCGGCCTCAGCGTAGGTCTGGCTACCAGCTTACCACTTAAGCAAAAGGGAAGCGGGGTCTATGCCGAGTTCACCCTGCAAGAGGAAGAAACGATGACCTTCTTGCTACAGGAAATCGATGCAGGTGCCGACTGCGGCTCGCCTCTGGCTGAGGCCGAGGCCGAAGAGCTTTTCCAGCAGACCGTGGCATATTGGCACCATTGGCTAGCTAAATGCACCTACAAAGGGCGTTGGCGCGAAAGCGTACACCGCTCAGCATTGGTGCTCAAACTCCTCACGTTCTCGCCAACGGGCGCGATTGTCGCTGCCCCAACGTGCGGCCTCCCTGAACATGTGGGTGGCGTGCGGAACTGGGACTACCGCTACACCTGGATCCGCGACGCCGCCTTCACACTCTACAGTTTGCTACGCATTGGCTTTACCGAGGAGGCCGAGCAGTTTATGGCTTGGCTAGAGGCTCGCTGCCGCGAACTCAATACCGACGGTTCCCTGCAACTCATGTACGGCATCCATGGTCGCCATACTCTCACCGAGGAAACCCTCGACCACCTCGAAGGCTACCGCGGCTCACGCCCTGTCCGCATTGGTAATGGCGCCTACGATCAATTGCAATTGGACATTTACGGCGAACTGCTCGACGCCGTCTACCTGTATGCCAGGCATGGTGGACTGGTCTCCTACGATCTCTGGACCCATCTGCGCCGCCTGCTCAGTTGGGTCTGCGAGAACTGGCAGCGTCCCGATGAAGGGATTTGGGAAATGCGTAGCGGGCGCCAATCCTTCGTGTACTCCAAACTGATGTGCTGGGTAGCCCTTGATCGCGGCTTGCGTCTAGCTGAAATGAGTTCTTTTCCCGCCGAGCGCGATCGCTGGTTGCGCGTCCGTGACCAGATATATGAAGAAATCATGGCGAAAGGCTGGAGTCCGAAACGACAGGCCTTTGTGCAAGCCTACGGCAGCGATAACCTGGATGCCTCGCTACTGTTGATGCCGCAGGTCTTCTTCGTCTCGCCTAAAGACCCCCGCATGCTCAAGACACTGAATGCGATCAATCGCTCCCCCAAAGAAGGAGGTCTGGTCTCCAATAGCCTCGTCTATCGCTACGATGTGAAGCTTTCAGCCGATGGCCTAACTGGCGAAGAGGGCGCGTTCAGCATGTGTACCTTCTGGCTGGTCGAAGCACTCACCCGTGTAGGGCAGGTGGACCGCGCCCGCTTCATCTTTGAACAAATGCTGGGTTACACGAATCATCTGGGACTCTATGCCGAAGAGATTGGCTCCAGCGGCGAGGCACTGGGAAATTTTCCCCAAGCTTTTACACACCTCTCCCTGATCGGGGCTGCCCTCAACCTCGACGAGGCCCTCAGCTCACCCGATTTGCGTTAATCACTAGCGTAAATTTCAGTGAAAAGCTGTTACTGAAGTTCTCTCCAGCAACAGCTTTTCACTGCTAACCCTGCTAACCCCATACCTCCTGGACTACACTTGCCACCAGTTCCAGCTTGTGCCGCTGAACTTCGGGAGAGATATGGTTACCTTCCATCGTCGAGGCGAAGCCGCACTGTGGGCTGAGACCAAGTCGCTCTAGAGGCAGATAACGAGACGCTTCCTCAATACGCTGCCGCAGCTCAGCAGCAGTCTCCAGGCGCGGCTTCTTCGTGGTGACAAGCCCAAGCACCACAAAGCGATCTTCAGGGACATGTCGCAGCGGCTCAAATCCTCCTGACCGAGAATCGTCATATTCGAGCAAGAAGCGTTGAAATTTGGTCTGCGTAAATATGCGCGAAATTGGTTCATAGTCGCCACTGGCATAAAATTTGCTCTGATTATTCCCACGACAAACATGCATACCAAAGGTGATGCCCGGATGGTCACGAATGATGGCATTATCCATCTCAATACAGGTGTCAATGATCTTGTCGGGATCGTTGCCGCGCTGGCGATACCCTTCGCGCATCTGGGTATCGAGGAGCGCGGCATACTGGGGTGCATCAATCTGGATATACGTACAACCCAGGCGAATTAATTCTTCAACTTCACGCCGCGAAAAATCGACGATATCCGCCAAATAAGCGTCACGGGTTGCATAGGCCGCTTTCGACTTCTCCGGGTCATAATAGGCCGCTGCCTGCTGAGCACTTATCATCGTTACTTTGCCAGGTCGTGCAGCTCGTGAGCGCAAGTAGACCCATTCCTCCGCGCACATGCTCCTTTTCCATTGCAGTTTCTCAACCACAACAGGCCGCTTGAGCACCAGTTCCTCGCCCGTCTCATCCCGAAAAGGAATGGCCCAGCCACCGTACTTATCAAAGCCAGCTAACGCATCGATGAGATGTCCGTAGAACGCGTAACGCCGCAACTCTCCATCTGTAATAACGTCGATGTTGGAACTTTCCTGCAACGCAATCGCTTCATTGACAGCCCGATCCTCCACAACCTTGAATGCTGCCGCGTTCAGTTGACCAGCTTCGAACTGCTTCCTCGCCTCTGCCAAATAGGTTGGTCTGAGCAGGCTTCCCACCACTTCACTGTGCCAGGTCATATTCAATTCCCTCCTCTTAGTTACAGAGCAAACACATGGGCCAATGCCCACCCAAACGGAGTAAGCGGACACAATACCGTTACTCCATTGTAACACCTTTGCTATGCTAGACTATCTAGTCAAACTTGATTTGACTAGCCAGGAAAAGCTATACTCTTATAACAAATCACAGCCCAATCACTATCTCACGCCGCGTGCTTGCTCAATATTGTCGTCGAGTGGTAGTTTAAGACGCCGCCGTTGCCGCTGACCAGAAGTAAATCGTTTTTCTCTACCTGTCGCTCACCGCCTTGCCCGCGCGCCTGCACCACCGCCTCTGATAGCGGTGTAAAGCCCCACATATAGTAAGAAGATAACTGACCCCCACCCGTATTGGTAGGCAGAGTACCACCCGGCCCCAGTTTGCCATCAGCAACAAACGCGCCGCCCTCGCCTTTCGCACAGAATCCGTAGTCCTCCAGCGTCACCAACACCGTGTACGTGTAGCAATCGTACAGTTCGCAGATATCGATATCCTTCAGTTCAATACCAACCATCCGCAGCGCTCGCTCGCCAGACTTCTTGGCTCCAGTATAAATTCCTGGTTCTCGATCAGTGCGTTGGTTGTCACCAGGAGACGCCTGTCCCAGACCCAGAACATAGACTGGTGGCTGCTTCAGCGTCTTTGCCCGCTCGGCGGAAGTGATAATCACGGCCACAGCACCGTTAGAAACCAGGCAGCAATCAAACAGGTGCAGAGGTTCCGCGATAAAACGCGAGTTCTGATGTTCTTCCAAGGTCAGTGGCTTGCGCATCTGCGCCCGTGGGTTCATCTGCGCCCATTTCCGTTGCGAGACAGCGATAGCACCCAGTTGCTCGCTGGTCGTGCCAAAGAGGTGCATGTGTCGACGTGCCGCCAACGCATAGCTAGGATTGGCCCCATAATTGCCATACGCTTGGCGCAGGGCAGCCATCCCTGTGATAGGAACCTGACTGCCAGCGTACGATGCCCCCGAAGAGCGGGCCGGCGCCAATGGGGCATCAGCGTAGACGAGAACCACGGTGTTTGCCAGGCCCTCCTCGATCGCCATCGACGCGTACTGAATCATCGTTCCGGCAGTAGAACCGTAGGCATTCATAACATTCAGTACCGCCAAATCTTCCAGGCCCAGTGTCATCTGGAGCATCGGACTCATCTCATGGGACAGGTTCGCGTTAATAAGCAGGCCATCTACTTCTTCCTTTGTCAGACCTGCATCGTCCAGGGCCAGTTTAATGGCTTCCGCAGCAAAATCGGAGGCACTGCGCCCGTAAATTTTCCCCATCGCCGTCACGCCCAGTCCCACTATGGCACATTTCCCTTTTACACTCATCTGCTCGATCTCCTTGTTGTCCTGACTACTTACCTGTCCAGTTTGGCTTGCGCTTCTCTGCAAACGCCTTTGGCCCCTCGACAAAATCTTGCGACGCAAGTAAGCGTTGGATGAGCGGTCGATCCCGTTGCATTGCTTCCTCGACCGAATACGCCAGCCCTGAAAGCACAGCTTCCTTCGTGATCCGCACGCTCAAAGGTGAACACGCCAGTATTTCACTAGCCCACCGCTCAGCCGTCGCCATGAGTTCCGTCCCCGCCACAACTTCGTTAACAAAACCCATGCGGTAGGCCTCCTGCGCCGTAATCTGCTTGCCCGTTAACATCATGCCCATTGCCTGTTTGAGGGGTATCTGCTGCGGCAAACGATGCATGCCGCCCGCTCCGGCCACGAGTCCCACGCGTGGCTCAGGCAAGCCGAAGCGTGCATGCTCGGCAGCAATAATGATGTCGCACGCGAGTGCAATCTCAAAGCCGCCACCGACAGCGACGCCATTCACCGCCGCGATGATGGGCTTCGAGCACACGAAACCACTGGTGATTCCGCCAAAAGGCACGCTCTTATCCGACATCTTCTCGCCTCGTGCGGTTGCTGCCGCGGTCGCCTTGAGGTCATTGCCCGCCGAGAACGCCCGAGTACCCGCCCCCGTCACAATAGCCACCCAGGACTCGTCATCCTGCTTGAAGTCGGTAAAGATCTCGTTCAATTCTACATTGGTTTCATAGTGCAAAGCATTCATTACCTCTGGGCGATTGATCGTCACGTAGGCAATATGGTCCTTTTTCTCATAGATCGTGTACTGATAGCTCATGATCGTTCCTTCCCATGCATCGCTTCAATGCTTATTCGAGTTTGCCCTCTCTATCCCGCTTTAGCTAGCCGACAGGTTTGAATTTAGGCAGAGTGACCTCGTCGGTAATATCCTCGAACGTCACCTCTAATGGCATGTCGATCTGTAGTGCTGCATTGGAGCATCCAACAACATTCGTCATGATACGCAGTCCCTCCTCCAAATCTACCTCGGCAAGGTTGTAGGGTATCTCGTCGGCAAATCCTGGATGCATCAACTGATGCACCAAGGTGAAGGAATACAGCGTCCCCTTCCCACTGGCTTGCACCCACTTGATATCCGCGCTCCAACAGTTGTCGCACCTTGGCTTGACCGGCCACATCACCGCTCCACACGCGGAACACTCTTGCAACATCAACAGATGTTGCCGGGCTCCTTCGAAAAACGGCCTGGAAGCTTCATCCGCGAGCGGCACAGGCCGCTTGTACTTGCTACTATCTGTCATGCGATATGCTCTCCTCGCTGGTACTTTTTCCCGCCCTTCAGCACTATTGCCGCGTTTCATTTACCCCAGCAGCAAAGTTTCCGAAGGCATGGTGTGCTTTTCTACCTACACCTACCTAACTACCTGCCTTGTGACCAAATAATGGCCGCGTCCAATGCCTCAATTTGGGAGCCATCCACCCGTAGTGGATTGATTTCCAACGACTCCACATGATCTCTAAGGCCCTGCGCTAGCTCTGCAACATGGTATATTATGTCAACCACTTTGTCCAGATCAGCAGGTTTGGAGCCGCGTACCCCTTGTAACAACTTCGCGCCCTGTAGTTCTGTCAGCATGCTACGCACGTCACTGCGCGAGACTGGCAGTATCCGCAAGCTGGTGTCATTGAGTACCTCCACCCAGATACCACCCATCCCGACAGCCAGCACCTGCCCCCACATAGCATCACGCGTGATGCCCACGAGCAGTTCGACTCCACCTGTACGCATTGGGCTGACCAAAACACCCTCGATACGCGGTGCAGGCATGACCACCTGGGTACTGCTCATCACGCTCGCAAATGCCGCGCGCACCTCTTCTGCATCCCTCAAACCCAGTTTTACCCCGCCAATATCGCTTTTATGCAGGATATCAGATGAGGCTATCTTTAGAGCCACCGGAAATCCCATCTCCTGGGCAGCGACGACAGCTTGCTCCGCGCTATGCACTAGTTTGGCTGGAATAGTGGGTATGCCGTGCTGCGAGAGGAGTTCTCTCGCCTGATGTTCTGACCAACTTCCGGTCGGTGGCATGCTAAAAGGAATTGCGCTAACTTGGCTAGCAGCAATTTCCTGCTCGTTCGCTTGCGCCGTTCGATATTGTTCCTGCCAGGTAAGCAGTTTTCCCAGCGCGGGAAGCACCATGCGTATGCCACCTGGAATAAAATGAATACCTGTCCTTTCGAGGAAGGCACGACCTGCTGCCGTGATGTCGTTGTCGGCCAATTGCAGCAAAAAGGTCGGGATGGGTGCGCGTTCCAATGCCTGACCGATACTCTCCAAAATACTCAGCACAAAGCGGGCTGCCGGTGTCTCGCTGGCTGGCAGGTCCATCAAACAGAATGCGGCATCGATACCAGCATCACGGCTCACCACTCCGAACAGGTTGCCCATCAAAGCCTGGTTATTTACCGCTGCGCCAGTCGTATCGAATGGATTGTTGATCACTCCCAGCACGGGAAGCATCGCTCGCAACTCGTTCTGCGTCTCTGCACCAAAGGCTGGTAGCGTCATCCCTGCCTCTTCCGCCAGGTCGGCGACAAGATCACAAACTCCACCGGAGATAGCCACCACGCCAATGCGCGCACTTGCTAGCATGCCAACTTTCGCGAAGATATTCGCGGTATGAATCAGTTCTTCAATGGAGTTGACACGTACAATCCCCAATTGACGCAAGAGCGCGTCGATCACACGATCATTGCCGGTCATCGCTCCGGTGTGCGTCAATGCCACTCTGGCTGTGACTTCGCTACGACCAGCCTTGAGCGCCACGATGGGCTTGCCAAGAGCCAGAGCACGCCGCGCTACCTGCACGAAGCGGTCAGGTTCACGGATTGTCTCCATAAAGATAGCAATGACCTTCGTGGCCTCGTCCTCCACCGCGTATTGGAGGGCATCAGTGACGGAAACCGCCGCCTCGTTGCCCGTGCTGACCAGCATGCTGAGCCCCACGTTCTGCGTGTGAGCATAATTCAACATCATCCCACCCAATGCACCGCTCTGTGAAATGAGCGCGACTGACCCTGCTATAAGAGGGCGTTCGGGCAAGGACGCCATCGCTTCCGTGCGCTGGGTAACATTGATATATCCCATACAATTTGGCCCAATAATGGCAAGGTCATGCTCGGCAGCCAGGCGCGTGAGCTCTTCCTGAAGTTGCCGACCATGCTCATCTTGCTCGGCGAAGCCACCGGTCAGCACTACCGCGTTGTGGATATCAGCCGCAATCATGTCCTGGATCACGGCAAGTACCGCGTCCGTTCCCACCATGATGTAACACAGATCTACCGCTTCCTCGATATCGGTAAGCCGCGCCACAGTAGGCTGCCCATGCACCGTCGGGTTACGCGGATTGATATAATAGACGCGCCCTTTGAACCCACCCTCTTGCAGTCCAACATGGATCAAATGTGACCACGATGACTTGTCCGACGCTCCTACAAGGGCGATGCTGCGCGGTTCAAATAAGGTGCGCAGTCGCTCGGTCGAGAACACAATCCCACGAGACATGCTAGTACCTCCTTTAAATGGTGCGGTAAAAGATTGCAGTAATGTTAACGCTCAACTTACTGCTCGTGTGTAATGCGCCTGAGTACGGCATCGCACTCAGCATTCATTTCACGCAGCACTTCGGCTGCCGGTCGGATTTCATTGAGCATACCGACCGACTGGCCCACAAAATAATTAATGAGTTGCTTGCCGCCCTCGCCTCCTTGTGCGGCATCCTCTTCAATTCGCATTCGTGCTTCACTGATTAAGACACCATGAAGCGGCATGGGGAGCGGATTGGGATTGGTGGGAGCTTCCCATGCATCCGTCCAGGAAGAGCGCAGTTGACGTGCGGGTTTGCCCGTTGAGGCACGCGAGCGTAGCGTATCGTTGGATGATGCATGGAGAAACTTTTCTTTGACCACGGGGTGAGTCTCTGCCTCCTCCGTCGTCAGCCAGACCGAGCCAGTCCATGCGCCCTGCGCTCCGAGTGCCAGTGCAGCAGCCAGTTGGCGACCACTGGCAACTCCTCCTGCACAGAGGACGGGAATGGGTGCAACGGCATCCACCACCTGAGGAACCAGCACCATGCTAGCGATCTCGCCAGTATGCCCTCCCGCCTCAAATCCTTGCGCGATAATCAGATCAACACCCGCCTCTTTCTGGTGCAGCGCATGTTTCACTGCCCCCACGAGTGCTCCAACCCGAATATGCTGTTGATGCGCCTTCTCAATAATGGAGGCTGGCGGAACACCGAGGGCATTCACAATCAACTTGATTGGGTACGAAAGGGCAATATCGACGAGTTGCACACCACGCTTGAAGGAGACAGCAACACCTGCACGAGAGGTGAGCGAGTCCACCCGCTCTTTCAGCAGAGGAGGAAGTTGTGGAACGTGGTACGTGTCGAGCAATCCAGCCACGAAGTCACGATGCCCTTGCGGGATATACTGCTGTAAAGTTGCAAGATCAAATCCACCCTGCTCGCTGCCAATGTAGTTCTCAGGAATAATCATATCGATGCCAAAGGATTTACCTGCACACTCTTTTGAGATCATCTGGAGTGCCCGGTCGAGTTCCTCTGGCTCCATACCGCTTGCACCAAGCACGCCGAAACCTCCCGCTTTACTGATCGCGGCAACCACGGCTGGGCTGTGGCTAAAAGCAAAAATAGGAATATCCATTTCATACTCATCACAAATTGCTGTACGCATTCGCTTTCTCCTTGAACCTAAAACCCCATGGTCGTTCTACATCGTACTGCTAGTTAAGAACGCAATTATGCACATTGATGAAATAAACTGGCCCTCCGTAGGGCGCGCACCCTGCCTGGGGGGCAGGTAATAATCGCCGCCACCGCCGATTTATCGGCCCGTCCCAGTAGCAGGATATCCAGAGTATTTCGTTAATCTGCATCATTATGCCCAACAGCTACAAGACATCCCTAGTCGCTGTGATCTCCCTGATCGTTAAATAGGCGATTGAGCACAGGCATGGCTCGCTCGATGGTCGCTCTGTCCTCGTCCGAAAGCAACATCAGTTGTTGCACAATCAGATCAATTTGTCGACGCTCAAAGCTCTGAATAAGTGCGCGACCTTGCTCAGTAATGCTCACAGCAACCCCTCGGCGATCATGACTCGTCTCCATTTTGCACACCCAACCTTGACGCTCCATACGCGAGACCAGGTCGGTCACACTTGGCAGACGCACAGCCATTGCACGAGCCAGATCACCCATGCGCCACGCACGATTGTCTAAAAGTAAGTTCAACGCCGTCGCTTGCGACGACGTTATCTCCTCCAGATGCATGCGCTGGAAGAAAAACCGATTGCTCCTAATAAGATACAGGCCCAGTTGCTTCGCCAACCGACGCACAGCTAGCGGGAAGTCAGCCCCAGCTTGTTTCATCATATACCCAGTATCATCCATCAACATCTATTTGTTAGAATACCTAACTACTTTTGTTAGAATACCTAACTATTTCGCGTTTGTCAAGGGCAAAAAGCAGGAGTGCAGAGGACGCAGTCCTTTGCCGGGGTTTGGGGTGCCCCCAAAAAATCCTTTTTTCTTTTGCGCCGCCGCAGGCGGCGCGTTATGACTGAAACTAAGAATGTATTCCCTTGACATCACCAACATCTTTCAAGTATCATATACTTAGACCATCTAAGTAATAGACACACTAAGGAAAAATGCAGGAAAATTGGACTAATACTAATGACAGAGCAATCTACTCCACATGAGCTGGATATCGCCGACGAATTGCTAGACCTTGTCCCCCGCTTGCTACAGCAAATTCGCACGGCTATCCCCCTCGAAGCCCCTTCTGAGCAAACACTACCAGAATGGCGCGATATCGCCGAGCTACGTGCGACCACCGGGCAGATCAGGCTCTTGCGCATTCTAATCACGAAGAAGCGTTGCACCATGCAGGAATTAGCCGATCAACTGGGCGTTACACCGCCAACGGCAACCGCGATGGTCAAACGTCTTCTCAACCAGGGCTTTGTCGAACGTGAACGCGATGAACAGGACTGGCGCGCGGTCTGGGTTTTGTCGACCGAACGTGGACAGCGCGCAGTCGCCTTGTACGACCAGTTCCGCCGCACAAACTTACAACGCCGCCTGGCACAGCTCGATCAAGAAGAACTTGCCCAGCTCCGTCTCACTCTCCCAGTCCTGCGTCACATCATCGAGGTACAACCATGACCATCAGCGTTGAAAAACTCTCGCGTTCCTTCGGAGACATACAGGCCGTAAAAGGTATCGATCTCCAGGTCGGACGCGGCGAAACTTTTGGCTTTCTTGGGCCCAATGGGGCCGGGAAAAGTACAACCATCAAAATGTTATGTACCCTGCTCCATCCCACTGGTGGACGAGCATGGATTAATGGCTTTGATATCGAACATCAAGCATTGCAGGTGCGCCAGAGCATTGGCATCGTCTTTCAAGACCCCACTCTTGACGAGTATCTTACCGCGGAGCAGAACCTCTATTACCACTGTATGGTCTACCATACCCCGCGCAAAACACGAGCTACCCGCATCCACGAAGTGCTCCAACTGGTCGGCCTCGAAGAACGCCGCAAAGACGTCGTCAAAACCTTCTCCGGAGGCATGAAACGCCGCTTAGAGGTCGCGCGCGGTCTCTTGCACGAACCGCAAACCCTCTTTCTCGATGAACCCACCGTTGGCCTTGATCCTCAGACACGACGGAGCGTGTGGGAACATGTGTTACGCTTGCGCGAACGTACAGGGCTCACCATCTTCATGACCACGCACTACATGGAAGAAGCGGAATATTGTAACCGTATCGCCATCATCGACAACGGGCAGATCGTCGCCCTCGATACCCCCGCCGCACTCAAGCGCATGATCGGCCAGGACATTGTATGCCTCACCACGTCTGTTCCCGAAGAGGCCGCCACCGTGCTTGAACGCCACCTTGGTCATCCAGTGCGCCGCGAGGCTGACACCATTTATGCCGAGGGCGAGAATGGACAGGCCCTGGCCGCCAGCCTTATTCGCTACCTGACATTAGCTGATATCGAAGTTCGTGAAGTAAAAGTGACTGCCCCCACCCTTGAAGACGTCTTTGTCAGCCTTACAGGTCGAGCTATTCGTGACGAGTCCGCCAGTGCGAAAGACCGCATGGGTTCTCGTTTACGCAACCGTGGTCGTTTACGCCGCTAGTTTACACACATTCAAACATTAGCATTAAGGAAGCCAACCATGCTCAAAACCACACAACCAGCCACAGTTCCGCCCATCTCACCCGTAAACCGCTCTGCCCCTGTATTTTTCATCGATCCCGAAGGTATCGCCATGATCTGGCGCCGCGACATGGTACGGCTCTGGCGGCAGCGTTCGCGTTTGCTGGGAGCTGTAGCGCGTGCGCTTGTCTGGCTCTTCGCGCTGGGCTTTGGATTGCGCGGCTCGCTTGGTTCTATCGCTGGTTTCAGCTACGAACAATTCGTCTTCCCCGGAGTCATCGCCATGACCGTCATCTTTAGCGGCCTACAATCGGCGGTTTCCATTGTCTATGACCGTGAGTTTGGCTTCCTGAAAGAAGTGCAAGTCGCACCAACCCCGCGTTCAACCCTCGTGATCGGCAAGTGCCTGGGCGGCGCATCGAGTTCGACAGTTCAGGCACTCATCATCCTCTTCTTCGCCCCCTTTGCCTCCGTAACCCTTACTCCCCTGAACATTTTAGGCACAGTTATAGCAACTTATGTCACCGCCCTCGCCATCGCGGGACTGGGCGTGGTCATCGCCATGTGGATCACCGACTTTGAGAATTTCGGCACCATCCAGAACTTTATCACGCTACCGCTCTACATGTTCTCAGGAGCTATCTTCCCCACACGTTCAGTTCCACCGTGGTTGCACGCGATCCTCTTACTCAATCCGCTTTCCTACGGCGTGAATGCCATTCGTGGCGTACTCCTGGGCTACGACATCGCCAGCGTGCCCTTTAATCTCGCCGTATTGTTAGCCTTTACCGTAGTAATGGTCATCATAGCCATAGCCATGTCAAGCCGCGAGGTGTAGACCCACTCTCATTGACATGTAATATCTGCTTGACTGTCAATCTTCATGTGAAGGGGTGTGCAAATCCTGACATGTAGGGACGCCCCTTGTGGGCGTCCGGCCTGGCTACCTCAGCATTACAAAATAATTGATTGCCTGCGGCAAGTCAGCAAAACGGTAGATGATATAATCAGGCGAAATTGCCTCGAAAGATGGAGGTCCTTGATTGTAGGATGCAAAAATAGCTTTCATTCCCGCTTGCTGCGCACCAAAAATATCGTGGTATATGTCATTACCGATAAAAAGTGCCTGTTCGGGTCTCACCTGCAAGACATCAAGTGCTTTTTGAAAGAGCCGAACATCAGGCTTGCGATAGCCATAATCGCCCGAAACAATAATAGGGTTAAAAAAATGTTGTATCCCGACCATGTGCAATTCGGGAACAGCATAGACACTCTGTGCATCAGAAACGACAGCCATAGAATAAAGTGGGCGCAACTGGTCGAGGGTCTCTTGCACCTGGGGAAAGAGACGCAACCGCTTGCAAGCAATGCCGCGGTGCAGCTCTGCCAGCAATAGTGGAAGTTGTGCTAGTTTTTCTGAAGGCAATGATCGGGTGTAGTCGCTCCCTTTCAGATGTAAAAACTCGCGCCACACCTCAACCGCATCCCACTCCACAAACTCTTCGGCACTCTCAGCACGCTGCCGCTGCATAATCTGAAAATACAGATCGCGTACCTCCCAACGATGGAGAGCGATGCCCTGATACGCCAGAAAATGCCCGATGCCCCGGTAAATTTCCTCTAACCCCTCATCCGTCTCAATATCGATCAGTGTTCCGTTGACATCAAAAAGCAGCGCACGAATATCCATTAAAAGGTCCTTAAGATGATTTTTGCTTCCTCGATAAGTCGGCGCCGATAGTCGGAACTGACCCAGGAGTTACGGGCGATGCGCAGCATAGTAAGGCCCATCTGGAAAGGCACGCGTCCGCTAATCGAGCGAAACGCGCTCTCGCGGTTAGGGAAGTGACAGGCATATTCCCAGAGGAAGTGACCAATATACGGCTCAGCAGCATATTTGTTGCCTGTGTTCTGCAAGAAAAAGTGCTGTAGCTCCCCGGTAATCCGTCCAATATCAAAGGCACGATCAGCCCGCTTCATCCTCTCCAGATCGATTCCAATCACACTCAGCCCCTGTCCAAAGAGAAAATTTGATGGCGTTGCATCGCCGTGAACCATAACCTGCTGGTCTTCCCACATACGTGGCTGTTCGCGCCAGCGGTCACGCAACCAGGAGAACTCCTGCACCTCGTCCCAGGAAATAAACTGCCGTTTAGAAAGTTTGCGCACAAGGCGGTCGAGGTAGGCACAATCTTCGTGAAAATTCACGCCCTCACCATTCGCCGTCCGGTTATGAAAGGTGGCTAGGAAATATGCCAGCGACGTAAGCTTGGCATAGAGCCTGTCTTGCTGTCGAGAATGAATAGCATCTAGAATAACATCGCTCAGCGACTGCCCACCACAATATTCCTCAACCAACAAACTGTTCAACCAGCCGTTGTAGCCAAAGGGACGTACAACATAGTGCGGATAACCGACCAAGCCATAGCCACGCATCAAGTGCAAATTGTGAAATTCTTGCTCCATGCGCTGATGCTTCTCAGGCAGAGGGAAACTACTCTGACCATTCCCAGCAAAAAACTTCCCGACAAGCTGTACATTGCTATACTTCTCTTCATACAGGTACACTTCATTGCTCCCACCCATACGAAAGACCCGAAATTTTGCCCGATAATTGTCGAGCCCTACCTGTGGCAATATATCATATTGTAAGTAGTGATGCAGTGGATCGTGGACAGGCAAATGTCCAACATACTGCTTTGACATACGAATTGACTCCTCTACACGTCCTGCTCAGATAGGAGTAAGTGTTAAGTACATAGTAAATAAGCGTTAACAAATAGTTAAACTTATCCCATATGATAGGAGGAAAGAGCAGAGGTTGTCAAGCCTATGAATGTTTTATACGATTTACCCCTTTTCTTGCGTGTTCTCTCTTTGCATAAGGTCCAATACCACAACATGGTAGTCCTGCAAGGTTTCCAGGTAATCTTGCACATACTGATGATGGTTTTGTAAAGTCTGATAGTAATCCTGCAAGATTTGTTCAGCTCGTTGTTCCATGTGCTGATGACTCAACACGCTGTGATACCGCTCCTCAAACTGTTGATAGTTCTCTTGCAGGCCCACAAAGAGGTTGAACAAAAAATCGTGATGAACTTGTAATGCCTGAAATCTTTCCTGCATAATTTCATCCCGCGTGGGCTGTCCCTGCGCGGTCTCATCAAAGGGTCCTTCCATAGTTTCACGCGCTTTCCATGCTTCCTGCATTATCACGCTTGCGCAAACGTATCAATCATGAGCTTCACATCGTCACCGAGTGGATACAGAATTGGACAAGTGCAGCCAGCACGCTTGTATTCTTCCACCTTCGCACGAACTTCATCCGGCGTCCCACTCGCAGTGATGCGCTCAATCAATTCATCGGGCACAAACTGCATAGCCTCGTGAATCTGTTCTTTCGTCGCGGGCCACTGGAGAATGCTCTGCACCTTCTTTACCGTTTCCAGCGGCGTCCCGCTGGCTTGCGCGATGTGCGATTGCTGCGCGAGATACTGCGTAATCAATTCCTTTGCCGCCTGCACCGCACGATGATGATCAGCATCGACCGAACACACAATCAATTGCGGACGGTCAATATCGCTCAACGAGCGTCCAGCTTTTTTCGCCCCGATCTCAATGTGTTGCAAGGCCTCATAATTGTATTCCGGCGGCACGCAATAATTGAGCACTACGCCATCAGCAATCTCGCCCGCCAGTTCCATCATTCCCATCTGTGTTGCACCGATGAAGATCGGCACATTGCGCGGTTCACGTCGTCCATGCACCACGTCAAGCTCGATTCCATCCACGTTGTGAAATTCACCGTGAAAGGTCACTCGCTCCATATTCAGCAGCATCCGCATAACTTCTATCGTCTCGCGCATCGCCTTTAATGGCTTTCGCCGTTCAATGCCCACCTGCTTGGCTAGCGGATCCCACCACGCACCGAGGCCACAAATGATGCGATTGGGCGCGAGGTCGTCAAGCGTCAAAAAGGTCGCCGCCAATAACCCAATATTGCGCGTCCAATTGTTTATCACTCCACTGCCGATCTTCACACGCGAGGTCACTGCCGCGAAGGCCGCCATCGGCACAATCGCATCGCGCACAAGGCGCGATTCGGCCTGCCATACCGCCTCAAAGCCGCGTTCCTCGGCATACTGCGCATAGGCCATACCTTCACGAATGTCGTGTTTGTCTTGTAAATACATTGCCACACGTGGCATAGCTATCCTCCTTATATCAAACCAAACCAGCCAGCTAAATTCTTCGTCCCGCGCCCTCCCAATACTGTGCGCGTATCTGTGCTTTGAGCAGCTTACCAGACGGATTGCGCGGCAGGTCCTCCACGAAGTCGACCGAGCGCGGCTTCTTGTAATCTGCTAGTCGCTCGCCACAAAAGGCGATCAACTCCCCCTCCGTGGCACTGACGTTGGGACGCAACACCACCACTGCCTTCAACGATTCACCCCATTGTTCGTCTGGCACACCGATTACCGCTACATCCAACACGGCAGGGTGCGCCACCAACACTGCCTCGATCTCCGCCGGATAGATATTGACCCCACCTGAGATAACCATATCAATCTTGCGGTCGCAAATATAGTAATAACCCTCATCGTCACGGTAGGCGATATCGCCAACAGAAAAGAAGCCATCCCTCGTGTTGCTAGCCGTTGCCTCCGGCTTATTATAATACTCGGCTAACGAAGCATTGCGTGCCCACATCTCACCAGGAACGCCAGCAGGAACTTCGTTACCCTCCGCATCGAGCAAGCGTATCTCCTGCCCCGGCCCAGCTTTCCCACACGAGCCCGGCTTGCGCAACTGATCTTCGGGCCTCAGTATCGCCACAAAAGAAGTTTCCGTCGCCCCATAGAACTCCCACAAGCACTCGCCAAAGCGTGCTATCGCTCGTACCTTCAACACGTATGGACACGGTGCCGCCCCTAAAATAATCGAACGCAATGTCCTGCTATCAAAACGCGCTGCTACCTCTTCAGGCACATCACAAATTCGTTGCAGCAACGTCGGAGCCATAAAAGTGGTCGTCACTTTGTGGCGTTCGATCAGTCGCAAAGCTTCCACCGCGTCGAACTTTGGCTGAATCACTATCGTTGCCCCCAATAGCAAATGAAAGGAGGTAAAGACACTGGGCGCACTATGATAGTATGGGCCAGCCAGCAAATACACATTGGACTCGACCAGTGCAAACGTCTGCACAATTTGGGCTACATCCTCCACCGCTACGCCCCGTGGGCGATACGCGCCCTTAGGCTTGCCCGTCGTGCCAGAGGTATAGCTCATGCTAGAACCTAGCTTACCCGCGTCAGCCACTAGTACTTCTTCGCCAGCATTGGCAACGATATCTTCATAAAGCAACCATCCAGCGTGTACCTCGTCTCCGATAGCAACATACTTCACCTCACCAGTCACCTCGGCTCGCGCTGCATCGACTACCTCTACCAGTGCTGGTCCCGCAATCGCCACTTTAGCCTGGCAATCATTGAGGATATAGGCTACTTCACCTTCACGCAAGCGATAGTTGAGCAACACTGCAATAGCCGAGAGCTTTGACAACCCACAGGCAATTTCCAGCAACTCCATAGAGTTGTAAGCCATCACGGCAACTCTATCGCCCGCCTTCACCCCCAGCTTGCCCAGTGCATTGGCAACACGCCTGGCCCGCGCATTCAGTTCAGCATAGGTGAGCGACCGCTCTCCGCAGATCAGCGCAACTTTGTTAGGGCGCATGAGCGCGTGAACATCCAGATAATGAGGCGTTTGTGGGGCAACAGGCATACCAGGTGTACCATTTGCAGCGTTCTCTGAAGTAGTCATAGGGTGCCCTCCTTCTCTTCAGTACATCGAGATTGTCGGTACAATCGAACACGCGGGATTGCCAAATTATACCACGTTGAAAGTGTAGAATATATCCCAGTTTTTCACGGAGATTCTTCCATGAAATTCACTTCCACATTGCAAAGCACACCATGTGATATAGTAAATACATGATCACTACTAACAGGCGCAAAATTGTTGTCTGCATTTTACTCACACTTGTTGGCTTCAATTTACGCTCCGTAATCCTGGGCGTGCCACCCATTCTACCGCTCATCCAACATGATTTAAGCCTCAACTATACAGCGACAGGGTTTCTCACCGCCTTACCCGTACTAGTGCTCGCCTGTGCGGCATGGCCTTCAGGACTCATTGCCGAACGCATCGGCGCACGAGCTTGCGTCTCCATCGGCTTGGTCCTCCTTGGCAGTGGCGCGCTCCTGCGTGTACTATTGCCCACGGCAACTTTGCTCTTTCTCTTCACACTACTCATGAGCCTGGGCATCGCGCTGGCACAGACAGCCGTTCCCGTGCTAGCACACCGCTGGTTTCCAGCACAAATCGGCCTTGTCGCAGCCCTCTTCAGTGATGGTTTAATCATCGGCGAAGCTGTAGCTGCCGGCATAACGGTTCCTGTCATGCTCCAATTTTGGGGTAGAGACGCCTGGACAACCACGTTCATCCTTTGGGGGGTGCCAGTTATCGTGCTACTCGCGCTCTGGCTCTGGTTGGCACCGCCTGCATCAATGCAATCATCCTCTACCGAGCGTGGCAGGTCTGTAGGTGCCGATTTATCGCGCACATCAGCCGATTTATCGGCCCCAATCCGCGTTAATGCTCTACACCTGGGCATCATGCTTGGCGCGGGAAGCCTCATCTATTTCGGCATGAACGGCTGGATCGCCTCCTATAATCAGGCCATCCATCACGCGGATTTGACTCCCGCCGCACTCGCCATACTAAACGTGGCGCAATTGCCAAGCAGTCTCGCTGTCACGCTCTTTGCCCAGCGACTCGCGGGCCGGCGCTGGCCTTTTATTGTGGCGGGCGTTATCTGCACCGTAGCAATCGCTGGTTGGGTCTTTACGCCCGCACCGTTGGAGTTGTTCTGGGCCGCCCTGCTTGGTGGCAGTTCAGCCCTCGTCTTCACGCTTGGCATTGCACTCCCACCCTTGCTGGCAAAACCAGACGAAGTAGCGCGTCTCACGGGCATTACCATCTCGCTCACCTATGCTGTAGCCTTCGTGGGGCCGCTCATCGGTGGTCAACTCTGGGATATCTTCCACCTTCCCGCCATAGCCTTCCTGCCCGTAGCTCTCGCCAGTATGCTACTCATAGTCCTAGGCATACTGCTTCCCTCACACGCCGCTTTCGGCCTATCCGCATAGGCCAAATTGCCTCCACCGACCATTTGAGAGAAAAGTAGAGTATCAAACAGAAAGAGAAGCAAAGGATCTTCATGCCGATGCAGCCCTGTGCCTATCAAGATAGATCCTTTGCTTCGCTCAGAATGATACGAGCGCGGGTGGCTCTTACCGATAGCGGTCGTCAAAAATCATAACATGACCCTACATCGGACGATTCCCTCCGTATTTCGTGAAAACCCTCACTGCAGCGAGACGTCGTCAAAGAGGGTAGAGGTTACGTTGCCGACACGGTTGTCGTCGTGGCTCGTTAGGGTCAGCATATAGGAATGACCGGCTGTGACACTGGTCTTCACCTGCACCCAGGTACTATTGTTGGTGCAGTTTCTAGGCAGGATGGTAATGGTCTTTCCGGTAGTATTGTCCTTGAGGGTCGCCGTGGCCCAATCATGCTGTACCGTATCAGGGCATTGCACCAGGTACCAGAATGTCAGCGTGCTGACCCCAGCGGGGGCGGTAAACGTCTGTTTGATCGAACTGCTCCCGTTGGTTGGCGAGGTCGAGCCGACGCGAGCGGAGTATTTGCCGCTGTGCGCGCTCGTGCTGATCGAGGTCTTGCCGCTCCTCGTCCAGCCGGAGAACGTACCGGTCTCAAAGCCGCCGTTGACGATGCCGTTGCCGCCGGACAAAGTAACGGTGACAGACACGGTTGTGCTGTGCTGCGTGCTGCCCTCGGTACCTGTCACAGTGACAGTATACGAGCCGGGCGCAACCGACGAGCCAACAGAGACAGTCAGCGTTGAGGAACCACCCGCCGTGACCGAGGTCGGAGAAAGCGAGGCGGTGGGACCAGAGGGCGAGACCGAGGCGCTAAGGCTAACCGTATGCGTCTGACCGCTCGTAACAGCCGTGCTGATGGTTGAGGTGCGGCTGCTGCCCTGCGTAATCGTCAGGCTGCCAGGGGTAGCGTTGATCGAGAAATCATTCGAGGAACCGGTGACAATCGGGTGCGAGATGTCACAGCGGTTGGTGTCGTTCGACCAGGTGGATTGCATAGCGTAGGAGCCGTTGCCCATCGTCACGTCGGCGGCAGCTCCCTGCCCAGAGCGGATCCAGGAGCACTCGTCGCCATTTTCCTCGCCGGTGGAGAGGTTTGTCCACCCGCCGGCGGGGTTCTGATCGGTGACGGTCTCGGCGTACTCATGACCCTCGACAATACTAAAACCATCAAGCGTGCCAGCTGAGCCGGAGTTGACGAAATTCTCGCCGCAACTGCCGCCAACATCCAGAAGATAGGGCAAGTTAGTGAAGGCGATATCACCATTGGGAGAAGCACGGTTAAAGCTGTGCCACGCGCAGAAGCCATTGGTTTGGTAGTTATCAGGATCGGTTCCGGTGGCCGAGAAGATGACGTACTGCGCATAGCGGTTGCTTGTCGGCGTAGTATTACCAAAGTGATTGGCTGCAGTGGCAGCTTCCCCCGCCAGTTGCTGATAATTAGCAGGGTCTGGCTCCGCGCCTGACTTGTCATACCAGACGCCTGCCAGCGCACCACCGCTCGGATAGCCAACTTGCGCGGCGTTTGATGGGCAACTGGTCGCGCCCGTCGAAATATTGGGGCCATCGCAGTACTGGGTCATCGTGCCCGACCAGAGTTCACCGCCCGTTCCCAGTCCCTTCAACTGGTTTTGCAGGTAGGGAGCAGCACCGGCCGTATCGCTGGAGAAGGTCAGATTGCCGTTACTGTCGGTTCCCTGCGTACCCCACTGGGTTCCCCAGAACACCAGGTACACCTGCTCAATGCCGCTGGTAACACCGATGTTGTCGATACCACCGCCGTAGGTCAGCGTATTGCTCGATACTGTATGATGCTTTAACTGGTATGCTTTCATCTTGCCGAGCTGGGCAATAGTAGGGACCACGCCGTGCCGGTAGCTATGCTGGTACACGGGGGAATAAGGATTGGTGATGGATGCGCCAGATCGTGATGCCGCAAAAGCAAAAACGCCTGCCGTTGCTAGCCCTGTCAGTAGCAGAAAAATCACAGGCATGTAAAATATCAGGATCGCTCGTTTTTGCACGATGACCTCCTTACAAAAATAGTGAAATTGCCCTCAAAAAGAGCTGCCAACAAAAGAAAATCTTAACGGGAGACAGGAGAGACGACAAGGACAGTCAGGTAGAGAGCCAGTTGAAAATATCTTGTTCGTGCTACCGCCGCCTTTGCTATTGCGGTAGCAGTGCATACGGTTTCGTCTAGGAAAGAACCGTAAAGACCAGGCAAGTAAAGCGCCTGTCCAAGCTACAGAAGTACCCTGACATCTCTGCAATGGGGAGAGTATAGAAGAGCCCGAGGAGGATACGGATTGAGGAACGGTTAAGATATAGTGAAAAATAACGAAAATTGGTTACAATTTCTATCGCATTTATCCCTCATATTTTTCGATGAAATTTCTCCGAAAACATGGTTCGTATTATATCATCTGTTGTTTTAGTTGAGATAGTATCAAGCATAGTCCCTTTTCTTGCGCTAAAGGTCTTTCCACAGTGACAGCACTTATAAACAAAAGTCCCTTCACATAAGTTTTACCTTGACTTCATGTGATAAATTACTGTATCAAGTGATTGCAGGACTTGTTTTTGGTTGCCGTTTTTATGCTAGAGCGAGTAACATGGACTTTACACTGGATCGGCAGCTTATATGTCCTGTCGAGCTCCATATTTTAAGATTATCCTGTACAAATATGGAAAGAGTTTTAGAGCCTATCCCTGAAACCTCAGGGCATCTTTCATGGGAAACTCATAAGGAGATTACATGACTAACCTTGTATTTGCCTGCATAGCCCCTCACGGCAGCATGATTGTCCCAGAACTTGAAGACGCCGATGGGCAGAAAGCCCTGGCAACTCGTGCCGCCATGGAAGAGTTAGCGCGGCGCATGGAGGCGACTCGCCCCGAAACAATCGTGCTGGTGACGCCCCACGGCCATCGGGTCGATGGCTGCTTCTCCCTGCTCAACAATCAATCTGTTCAGGGCGAACTTAACCATGAGGAGGGTAACAGTGAATATAACGTTTCACTGTCTTTCGACGTGGACAAGGAATTGAATAAGGCCATTATTTCGGCCGCCCGTACTCTGGAGGTCCCCGTTAGCCGTATAGGCTACGCTGTAGCAGACGATCCCACCTTCTATCAGCCACTCGATTGGGGTGCGACAGTACCACTCTGGTTTATGGGCGCATCATTCGATCCTCAACCGGAAGTCGTCATCGCTTGCCCCGATCGCGGAAATCTGCCCTGGGAACTCTTCCCGCGCTTCGGACGCGCCATTCGGCAAGCAGCAGACAAAATCGGTCGCCGCGTTGCCCTCATCGCCAGTGCCGATATGGGACATGCACACGATCCCCATGGTCCCTATGGCTACAACCCCGCATCAGCAGAGTTTGACGCAGCCGTCATTGAGGCCATTAAGGCAGAGGACATTGGACGACTCCTCAGCATCGATCAAGCCTGGCATAAACGCGCCGCCACCGATGCCTACGGTCAAATCCTCAACCTGCATGGCGCAATAGAGGGCCTGGGTTTTCGCCCTGAATTGCTTTCCTATGAAGTACCAACCTACTTTGGCATGATGTGTGTCGCCTACCAAGCACCACCTGAGCGTTAACTTCTAGGCACTATTACACTGTTTCATTTCATGTGACAAGCGGGGATGCAAGGGGCCGTAGCCCCTTGACTGGGTTCTAGGGCTGTGCCCTAGTCTCCCTCTCCTCTGCCGCCGTAGGCGGCAAGTCAAATGAGTATGGTCAGAGCACTATTACACTGTTTCACTTCATGTGACAAGCGGGGATGCAAGGGGCCGCCGCCCCTTGACTGGGTTCTAGGGCTGTGCCCTAGTTCTCCTTCTCTCCCCTGCCGCCGTAGGCAGCCTGTCATATGAAGTGAAACAAATCACTATGAAGTTTACGGGCGCGAGTGATTGCGCCCAACTTCCCACACTGTTTCTCTGAAAGCCGATGTCATACAAAGGAACTTGTTTTCATGAGTGAAACCATCCTTCTTTCACAACGGCGTTTTGACTGGCTTGTCATCGCCTTCTTCATCATTAACCTGGGCTTCGGCCCTTTCTATGCCATCGGCCTCTATGCCTACATTCGCACCAAAGAGTGGATTCGACTACCCAGCATCATCTACAGCTCAGTCCTTCAGTCCTGTTCACGATCGTCACCATCATTCTCGCCGAAGAAACCTTCGGGCCCTCGAAAGCTCCCCACCTCTGGATCGTCTACCCCGACAACGCCCCCTGGCTTTTGATGCCCATCGCCATCCTCACGCGTATGTATCGCACCGATCACCCCTTCACCCACGTTAAATCAGCACAGCAAGTTGCTATCCACGTTACATCATAACGCCAGTTTATGCAGATTAACGAAATAATCCGGCCATCCGTAGGGCGCGATTTATCGCCGCCATTGCCGATTTATCGGCCCGTCTCGTTAGCCGGATATCCATTTGTAATTTGTTAATCTGCATAAACAGACACAGGCAGGTACATGTTATACTTAGCAGGTAAGGTGATATCCTCTCGATAGCAACACTCAATTAAAGAAAGGATAATAGCTATGCAAATCCGCAAAGCGGACCACATTGCCCTCTTGGTCAAAGACGTCGAGCGTTCGTGCCAATTCTACGTTCAAGTCCTTCGCATGGAGCAAATCCCCCGTCCCAGCACCTTCGATTTCCCCGGTGCCTGGTTAACTAAAGCGAACTTCCAGGTACATCTCATCGGCGAGGCCGAGGCTGGTCGTGCCGCCCAGCTCCATCCTGGCTACCGCAGCGATGAGATAGCACATGGACACGGTTCACACATTGCTTTTGAAGTAGATGATCTGGCAGCGGCAATCCAACATCTACAGGCTCACGATGTCCCGATACTCGGTGGTCCTCGTCCTCGTGGCGATGGAGTGCAGCAAATGTATTTTTGTGATCCCGATGGCTATATCGTAGAATTTTTCGTTTGGTCTGTTTAGATACAGCGACTAAATAGAAATTTTCTGCACCCATTTCAATCTGGTACGCACACGCTTAAAGCCTACCAGCCAAACCCGTGAGCCAACAATCATCCCTTGCTTGCTTCTTGATATTATGGTATACTTTTCCTAAAGGCAACCCCTTTAACGCCTTATTAATGCACATTGATGAAATAAACTGGTCATCCGTAGGGCGCGCACCCTGCCTGGGGGGCAGGTAATAATCGCCGCCACCACCGATTTATCAGCCCGTAGCAGGATATCCAGAGTATTTCGTTAATGTTCATCAATATGTTTCGTCTCAACGCTATCCTGAAGTTCACCGCACCAACCCGAAGTCTCGCTACAAACAACGTTCCCTTCTTTCCTCTACTCCCATCAACAAAGAGGTGTCTCATATGTCTCAAGTGTCACTACCATCACAAACAAAAGCTTCATCGCCAGTTTTCACTGTAGCTAATAACAACGCAGAGGTGTCTCATATGTCTCAACCATCACAAACCAAAGCTTCAATGCCAACTTTTCACTGTAGTCCATCACCTCGAAAAGGCGTCACAAATGTCTCAACCATCACATCAATCACAAACGCGAGCTGTAACGCCAATTTTTCACTGTAGTCCATTACCTCGAAAAGGCGTCACAAATGTCCCATCCATCACAATCAGAGTTTCAGCTCAAGATTTACACCGTAGCAAATCTTAACGAAGAGGCTTCACAAGCATCACAACCAGCCCAAGTCCCAAGTGTCTCATATCCCAAATAATTGAAAGTCGGCAGTGTAGTAAGGCCCAATTATGCACATTGATGAAATAAACTGGCCATCCGTAGGGCGCGATTTATCGCAATACCATTCAAATAAGAATGAACGGCGACACCGTGTGTAGGGACAGGGGGACGAGGGGATGCGGACGCGGGGGCCTTGTGCCTGTCCTGCTGGGGGTTCTGGACATCCCACAGGACGAGGACAAGCACAAGGCCC
>JBBQXY010000034.1:0-37913 GCA_038209195.1 Ktedonobacterales bacterium
GCGATCCAGAACATCGCCAAGAAATGGACGATGCCCATTCACAACTGGAAGCCTGCTCTCAATTGCTTTGCTATTGAATGCGCTGGTAGGTTTCCCCAATGAGCAAAAATGACTTACACAAAATACTTGACAGACCCCAAAGACGCCTTTTTGGACTTGACTTTTGGGTCCACTATAGACTTTGCAACAGCCCTGTATAAACTACAAAAAATTATTGATATTGTAACTTGCATGTGTTACCATAAGCTTATGGACGATAATGTTTATACGACATCAGAAGTTGTTCATATTACAGGCTTCTCAGTACGACAACTAGATTACTGGGCTAGACAAGGTATAGTTATACCAAGTATCCAGCAGTCTTATGGTCCGGGAAGTCGACGTCTCTATGCCATCGATGATCTTGTACGATTGAATTTCATTCGTCAATTAAAGCATCATAGCTGGTCCACACAAAAAATCCGCAAAGCGATTACTATACTAAGCGATGTAATGAACGATACTGATCCATTAAAGAGTGCCATCTTGTTTCATGGTAAAGGAACAATATTTGCTTTATGTAAAACGAAAAAGGGAGAGCGGATTTTACTCGATGCCTTAAATGTTGGAGGGCAACAGGTGATGAAGATTGTCTTAGAGATGCTGGAAGAGGAAACTCGGGATGGTGCAGATCGCTTTATTCAGAAGTTCTCTCTAGATAGAGACAAATCACTAGTAGAACAGAAAAGTGAGTAAGATGGAAAACTCTTATGTCGATATTTACGTTGAAGTAGTTGAGAGCATTGCACACTACTACAATAATAAACAGACATTAGAGAAGTTCTTACAGGAGATGTAAAACAATGCCACTAAGTGAGCTCCTAAGTATTCTTCACTATGATCTGTATCCTGAATACTATCTTGAAACTAATGTTAGTCGTGATCCTGACATAGCATCCTTATTTCGTACTGCATTCCGTACAGGGGTGCATGGAATTTATGTTTTCCAAACTAGCCCAGAAGATAAAAAAATATTACCAGTGCGTCCAGCGGTATACATTGCTGAAGCGCAAACCGTAGAGGATGCACGAGAGCTTCATCGTAAGCTCTGGAATCTTGGTCAAGTACCGTTTCTAATAGTAGTTCTACCAAATCAAATTAGAATATATACTGGTTTCGATTACTCCAAAACATCTGATAAAGTTGGTCAAATCGATGAAGATATAAGTCTAGCTCTTGATAGACATATTATTTATGAACGACTCGCAGATTTTAGTGCTGAGTCAATTAATACAGGTAATATATGGCAAAAGAGGGCAAATGAACTTAAACCAGATCAAAGAGTAGATAAGCATCTCTTAGATAGATTAAGCAGATTAGGAGGACATTTAAGAGAGAAAGAGCATCTTAGAGCAGATGTTGCGCATGCTTTGATTGGCAAATATGTCTATATTCGTTATCTCCGAGATCGGAAAATTCTCTCTGACGAATGGCTAAGACAGAACAATATAGACCTAGAACTTGTACTTGGTCGACAAGCAACAGTTGCAGGTTTGCGTAAACTCATTGAGGCATTAGAAAAACAGCTTAACGGTCATATTTTCCCACTTGATTTTGATCAAAATATGTTAGAGGACAAGCAAGTCGCATTTGTGGCATCAGCATTCAAGGGTGATAAAGCTTTATCTGATGGTTTAACACAGCTCAGCCTTAATTTTGATGTTTATGACTTTGAGTATATTCCCGTTGAGACACTATCATCCATTTATGAGCAATTCATGAAGGTGGAAGGTGGAAGTCAAGAAAAAGGAGCTTTCTACACTCCTGAATTCCTAGCAGATTATCTTCTTTCCGAAATGAATGCAGTAAAACCATTAAAGACAGGGATGAAGATTCTTGATCCCTCTTGTGGTTCTGGAGTTTTCTTGGTACTTGCTTATCGTCGATTGATTGAGATGAAGATTGCTGAAATGGGAAGAAAACTTCGGCTCCCTGAACTACTTAAAATTGTGGAATCGTTTTACGGTGTAGAGCGTGAGCGAGATGCTTGTTATGTGGCTGAGTTTAGTCTGATTCTAACTCTTCTCGATTATGCTGATCCAAATGAGCTTCACAAAAATAAGCATTTTAAGTTCCCTTCTTTGCACAATACACAGATTTTTGAGTGTGACTTTTTTGACGATAATTCCCTCTTTTGGAAACAAGTACTAAAGTTTAATTGGATAGTGGGCAATCCTCCTTGGATTGAAATCATTCCAGGTAACAAGAACGAAGAGCATATCTTGTCGTGGATTGCAAAACATCGAGTGGAATATCAAATCACGAGTAATCGTGCTGCCGAGGCATTTAGTTGGCGAGTAACTGATTTATTAGATGCCAATGGAATTACAGGTCTTATTTTACCTGCTACAAGCCTTTTTAATCATGAGTCTAAAAATTATCGTCAACAATTTTTTAAAAAGCATGAGGTTGCTCGGGTAACAAATTTTTCTAATTTAAGTAATATTCTCTTTGGAAGAAGGGCTATTGCTCCAGCTGTAACAATAATTTATCATAAAGCTTCTGATAAACATAAGAAACTTCCTATTGATCACTATGGCCCTTTCTTTATCAATCAAATTCCTAGTTCAACTAAAGATATGTGGACAATAACAATTAATGAAAATGAAATCCAAACAGTCTCGCCAAGTGATGCGGAAAGTGGAAATGCTACTATTTGGAAGACTGCTCTATGGGGTAATTATCGAGATAAACGGTCTATAGAACGATTATCTCGTTTTTTTCCAATGAGGCTTGGTCAACTTTGTAAAAAGAACAACTGGCATCTTCATGAAGCGTCACAACTACGCTCCTGTCCTGACGGAAATTGTGATGGGCTAGAGTATGTTCCAGAAATCGAAGGTAAAAAATGTATTGACATCGATTTAATGAACGAATCAAGCTATCTTTTTTCAATTCCTGACCAAGTTCTTAAAGAAAATGCAAAAGAGAGGTATTATGTACGTTTGCAAGGTGGCAAAAAAGGATTACGTGTATTTGATGCACCTCACATTCTTATTCATGCTTCATGGAAATACGTAATCTACAGTGATCAACCCTTCATAATTCCACCTAGACAAATAGGGCTTGCAGCACCAGAAAAGGATTCAGATTATCTACGTGCTGTTTCTATATTTCTCAGTTCAAGTATCATACGGTATTATCTGTTTTTTCAAACTCCTTCCTGGGGAATTGAACGTAATAGAATCACACTTAACGATGTAAAAAATCTTCCTGTTCCTGATTTTACATCTCAACAAATAGAAAAGCTTGCAGACCTACAGAGGAAGTTTGCTACGTCGGATTCGCCTATAGTTTCTTCAAATATGCAGGAGGAGCTGGATAAGCAGATAGCTGAAATTCTCAATATTCCTGAAAGCATCAATATTTCGGGGAATGAATTTGTTCGGGTAAGGCTAATGTTAAATCAGGGTTTCGTCAAGTGGAAAGAGGTAGTAGCACCTCCAAGTAAAGCTGATCTACTGAGCTATGCACAACAATTATCGGAAGAGCTTAATGGTTTTCTTAGAATTGAGGATATACACCATAAAGTTATTATTAGACGTTCTAAAGCGTTGATCGTTTGTTCAGTGGAGTCAGTTAAATCTGAGCATTCAATTCCTCCTGTTATTGAAGAGGAGGATTCAATAGCAACAAATCACTTGGATAAAATTAATGACAAACTAAACCAGCAATTTAGCCAATGGGTTTATATTAAGCGTGGTTTACGAGTCTTTAGTGATTCAGAAATCCGTATTTACAAAACACCTCGTTTGATTGATTGGACGAGAACGCAGGCTTTAAATGACGCCGATGACATTATTTCAGAAGCGCTTACTGTAGAGACTAATACATAATGTTTCAAACTACGCATCATTCTACATGGTTTGACCAGTATTGGCCTTCTTTTAGGCGAGATGTACATCAATTGATAGCTTGGGGTTACGAGGATGCTAAAGATAAAATTCTTTGGGATAATGAGGAGCCTGACATTACTGGATTTATAGTAGAAGCTATTCAAGATCGGTTGAGATCTCCCAGTTGTCCTAGCTGGTGTGATCGGTATAGCTTAAAAGAAAATAATCCTGTGCCAAGCAAGGGACGCAAAGGAAAGCATAGAAAGATGCCTGATATAATAATAGAATCTACCGTCAGTCCACGCCCGGAATATATTTTTGAGGCTAAGCCTTTACGTAAAAAAGGATATCGTGAAAGAGTTTATCTTAGTAAAGAGGGGTTACAGCGTTTTATCGAAGGTGATTATGCTTCACGTTACTTAGAAGCCGCGATGATTGGTTATGTTAGATGTGATACTGTCGCAGTATGGGTAGGGAGGCTAAAAAAAGCGATTGATAAAGATGAAATAGCCTTGATGTTAAGAAGCCCTCAACAGGAAGTACAAGTAATTGATGCATTTCAAAATGAATGGATGAGTGAACATGAGAGATTATCAGGAGAGAATATTAGAATATATCATATCATTCTCAATTGCTTATTTTGATATTTTCATTAAGTTCTGGTTACTATATGGTTATAGTGGTACCAAATTCGGCTCACCTTCTAGCTGTTATTCAGAAGCTAGCGAACTATACGCTCGTACAGAAGACTCGCACAGAGAGTGCCTTAGTACCGCATTACTTTGATGTATTGCACAGCTTATTACGGAATTTGAGGGCGATCCACATCCCTAGGGCTATTATAGACCTCATCACGCTCAGCACGTATGGCTAATTTGCTCCTTAGGCATGGTTCAAATTACGCTCAGATCAATGTGACAACTTTGAACAATCCAAACTGTGAAAAATACATTCTGGGATGCCTATGGTGGCCCAATAAGGCAACACCGTATTGGTGCTCCAATAGGTATAGCCTCCTAGATCGGGACCCTGGTTGAGCATGAAGTTGCCCCCCCTCAAGGTGGCTTGGTAGAGGCCATTGTCTGAAACTAAGGCATCACCCTCACGTAGATACGCTCCGGCTGCAAGCCACGAACCTTTGTTTGCCATGGGTCGTCTCCTTTCTCATCTGGAAAGCCGTCACCGCGGCTCTACTCGTCTTTGCGAGCCGCCACACCATCACGAAGCGCAAACGCTCCGACGCCAAAGGTCGCCACCTGAGGATACGTGTGGGATTCCCGCTATAATAATGTTGAGATTTACACCTTACTTCAGGCGCGTCCGTCTTCCTCATTCCAACGGTTTGTCAAACTCTCGATGAGGAACATAATTTACCTATTTCGAGAAAAGTATACCTGATGGGGAGCGGTTTTTCCAGGCATCAAATCGTAGACGGTGCCTAAACTATAGTGTCCGTGCGTGCTACTTGCTTTTGGGTCGAAAGCCTGGGTTAATTCCGCTGACTGAGCCATAGTGCGCTCAAAGCCATCGACGTTGTTGACACGTAAGTAGGCACGTCCTAGTAATTGGATGCCATTGCCTTGCGCCGCTGCATTTGCATGAGGGGTGGTATCACGCGCGGCTTCGAGGTAGGTAATGGCTTTTTGGGTTTCTCCAATGCTCCATAAACACTAAAAAGATAAAGCTTAAACAGCTTAAAGTCGCTCTGGAACTGGCTTTGCGAGTTTTGGAGCATAAAAAAGTGCCAAGGGACAGAATCGAACTGACGACACCAGCATTTTCAGTGCTGTGCTCTACCAACTGAGCTACCTTGGCTTGCGTGACGTCGCTACTATAGCATGAACACCAATATCCGTCAATACCTTTTCGACGAAAAATTGTGTTTGCACACCAGAATTTGTATTCCTTAGTCATGCTTGGAACAACAATGCTTAGCTTTCCTCTCCGAAAAACTCACACCCCCCTTGTAGCCTATTCGTCCTATGTTTCAGCATGTTTCAGGCTATTTCTTCTTGCTATACGCTAATATGCTCTTCTGTAAGCATTTATTTGATTGCGGGCTTTTCGTGTGTATGGCCCGTTTGTCCCTAGTGTATAGTGAAAAGTAGTGTATAGCAGAGGAGAGGTTAACGTGCATATGCGCAAACACCAACGCATCTGGCTGTATTTTCAGCAACATCGCGCAGCAAGTATTGTGGCAGGACACATCAGTGTTGTAGCTATTTTGGGCCTGCTATTCCTCGGTAACACTGTGGGCATGCATATTTTGGGAGCATTTGCCCAATCGCCTTGTTCCAGGGGCGATCAGAGCTATAGTGTAATGAGCGGGGATACATTGGGTGCGATAGCTGCTCGCAACACTACGAGTTGGCAGCGACTCGCCTCCTACAATCACATCGCGAACCCAAACGTCATCTACATCAGAGAGACCATTTGTATTCCAGGCCGAGGACAGGGTACCACTCATAACAACGGCACTAGCAATGTGCCACTAGCAGCGCAGGGCGCGGCGAACTATTTCCCCTATGGTCAATGTACATGGTGGGCCAATCAACGCTTCCATCAATTACACGGCGTCTTCGTGCCGTGGACCACGAATTCGGATGCCTGGGCTTGGACGACGCGAGCCTACAATTACCATTGGCGTGTCTCCGGCACACCAGCCCCAGGAGATATTGTAAATTTTCAGCCGTGGGTGCAAGGTGCTTATAGCCTTGGGCATGTCGCTGTGGTGGAAAGTGTCCTCAGCAACGGGAATTTCATCGCCAGTAACATGAACTGGGGAGCCTACTATTGGCAAGTCACCAACGTGGAGTTCTCGCCTGGCCCCGGCGTCACCTTCATCAGCTATTAGGGACGTCCCAGGCGCAGAGTGCAGGGGTGTAGGAATGCCTGGGTGGCATTCCCTTGCCAGAAAGGTTCAGCATTGTCATTCTGAGCTAAGCGTGCCACGCTTAGCTCAGAATGACAATGCCGCGCTCAGGGGGACACAGTGTGACGGGTCAAACTATCGAGCACCATTCGTCCATAGTGAACCTTGCCTTACGAATTTACGATTCCGAAGGCATGGCTCGTGCGATGGCGCCGTTGTTTTCGGGACGCGGCTCAAACATGGGATGAGACATGAACCAGTCCTGGCAATCGAAAGGCTGCGCGTTGGGATCGGGGCGAAGATGCACATAGCGACCATCAGAGAGCAATTCACTGGTATTGACCGTATCGGCTAGATACGATTGCAACACATGAACACGAATGATCTCACGCAAAACAGGGTCTTCAAGGGGGAAAAGCGTCTCCACACGCGAATTTAAGTTGCGCTGCATCATATCGGCACTACCGAGGTAGATTTCCTCGTTGCCGTTATTGCCAAAGTAAAAGATACGGCTATGCTCTAGAAAACGTCCGACAATACTCCTGACACGAATATTTTCACTCACGCCAGGGATACCGGGCCGTAAACTGCACATCCCACGAATAATCAAGTCGATGTTGACGCCCGCTTGTGAAGCGCGATAGAGCAGGTAGACAATCTCAGGGTCAACTAACGCGTTCATCTTGAAGATCAGGCGACCGTTGCCATGCTCCTGCTGCATACGAATCTCGCGTTCAACGCGTTCCACGATTGAGGTACGCAAGCCGATAGGAGCAACCAGCAATTTGCGATAGGTGTGCTGGCGAGAGTAGCCCGTGAGCAAGTTAAACAAATCGGTAACGTCCGCGCCAATGTCGGGCCGACAGGTGAAGAGGCAGAGGTCTTCATAGATGCGTGCCGTCGTCGCGTTATAGTTTCCGGTGCCAAGATGGATATAACGACGCAGCCCATCAGGCTCTTTGCGTACAACCATTGCCACTTTAGCGTGCGTTTTGAGACCAACCAGACCATAGACGACATGGACACCTGCGCGTTCCAAGGCACGGGCCCACTCGATATTGTTCTCCTCGTCAAAGCGCGCCTTTAATTCGACGAGCACCGCCACCTGCTTCCCTTTTTCGACCGCCTCCAACAGCATATTGACGACTGGCGAATTGCTGCCAACGCGGTAGAGCGTCTGCTTAATGGCTAATACCTGTGGGTCATGGGCGGCAGCGTGAATAAACTCAACAACCGAATTGAAGCTATCATAGGGATGGTGCATCAAAATATCATGGCGCTGAATCACTTCAAACAGATTCTGTTCTTTACTCAAGAACGTCGGCATGCGCGGCGTAAAGGGCGGGTCTTTGAGCTCAGGACGCTCCAGACGATATAACTCCATCAAATCGCCCATGCCCAATGGGCCGTCAATGACCGTCAGGTCGTCAGTGGTGAGTTCCAGGTTATCGAGCAACAGGGTGCGAATGCGCGGTGGCATGGCAGGATTGACCGCCAGATCAACTACCGAACCAAAGCGACGTTCACGTACTTCCTTCTCAATGTATTCCAGCAGGTCGGCGGCCTCGTCCTCTTGCAATTCAATGTCGGCATCGCGTAGCACACGGAATGGGTAGGACTCCCACACGTTAAAACCGGGAAAGAGCATGCTCAGATGCGCCGCGATGATCTGCTCAATCCAGACATAGGCCACCGTCTGGGGAAAATCCTCGCTGCTCGGCACGGGTACGAGACGCGGTAGGGAGGGGGGAACCTTGACACGGGCGAAGCGTTCGCGCTGACCGGGGTCTGCAATCACTACCGCCAGATTCAAGCTGCGATTCGAAATATGTGGAAATGGATGCCCTGGGTCTACTGCTAAAGGCGTCAAAACGGGAAAGATTTCATTCTCAAAGTAGGAGAGCAGGGTCTCTCGTTGGGCATCGTTCAATTGTTCGTAGCTCAAGATATGAATGTGTTGTTCCGCCAACGAGGGCAAAAGTGTATTACGCCAGTACAGATGCACTTCTTGCTGAAGCGGTGTTTGTTGTTGGCGTACCGCCTCCATCTGCTGCTCTGCAGTCGAACCATCTGTGCTGAGCGAAGTTACATGTGCCGCGAGCTGATCTTTGAGGCCAGCCACGCGAATCATGATGAACTCATCAAGATTGGTATCGAAGATTGAAAGAAACTTGACCCGTTCAAGCAGTGGATGGCGCGTGTCCTTTGCTTCCTCAAAGACACGTCGGTTGAACTCAATCCAACTTAATTCGCGATTGATATAGAGATCGGGTCGCTCAATTTCCGTGGTAGGTGTGGCAGTTGCCTTGTCATGATGCATGTGCTTCTCTATCCTATGGTATTCAGTTCGTTTGCTCATTTTACCATCCTTCCAGCGTGTAGCGCAAACGACTTTCTCTTCATCTCAGGGATTTTTTAAGGATGTAGCAACCAACCGTATGGTGCGGACAGGGTGCGCGCCATACAGACCATTCAAATGAAACAGGGTAGTAGGCGGTCGAGGTTTATCCTAACATGGTGTATACGACTAGGCGTTGGGTGGTCTGATGCTGGTCTGGGATCCAATCGCCTGCACATGTAATCAAATTGAGAAAGGTACCGCCGCCATTGCCAAAGATTTCCTGGAGGGGGGCGGCTTGTGGTGCGTAGTAAGCAACCTGCGTTACGTGAAAATGCACTGCTTTGCCTTGAGCATTCACGACGATTACCGCCTCACCAGCATGTAATTCGCGTAAACGCCAGAAGACCGCGGGATAGCCACCGGGCCGATCAAGATGTCCATCGATGACCGCGCTGCCCCGCTGGCCTGGCACTGGGCCAGTCTGATACCATCCGACATTATCCCAGGAGTTGACTAGTGGGGTTTCCAGGTCTCCATTCGCTAGTACGCCCACTGACTCTATAGTGGCATCGACTTGAATAGCAGGGATAAGCAAGCGTACTGGTTGCACGATCACTGGTTGAACTGTCGTGTTATGGCTGGATGGCCTGGCAGAGACAACAGGTTCATAAGATTGCGCGTGTGGTGATGCTATCTCATCGGTTGTCACCGAACTACAGCCGATTACTACAAATGCGATGACCGCAACCAGCAGATAGCCTGTTAGCTTCGCCACACGCTTCATGAACAATGCTCCTTAGGGTCAAGGGAAAGCAATACTGACATGTTCTTATCGAGCGGAACGCAATCCTTTTATCTGGCGTACTATATCTTTACGCAGAAATGCAACACTACTTCCTACTACAACTATGAGCAGTATACCCCAAAGCCATGGATTGAATGTTGACCATATGCTTGAGCTTGTACTTGCGATTGTGCCTGTGGTTGTGCTTGTCACTGCATTGGGATCGCTTCCTGTATTGGGCAAGCTAGGGGTGCCGTTTGCCTCTTTAGAGACAAGCTGGATGTTGGGCGTACCGTTGACAAGGCCAACGACAAAGATGCTGGTAATGGTATCAGCTTTAGCTGCGACTGAAACCGACAGGGCGTTGCTCAGACTACCACCACTCATATTAAAGGTGTAGGACTGGGCAGGAATAGAGGCGTATCCGCTTGCTTGCCGATAGATCATGCCGCTGAGAAGCGTACTGCTGCCATTGCTGATACTGAGATTACCAGCATCAGGCGAGAGTTGATACACCCGCAATTTCGCCATTTTGCCGGCAACAACATTGTTATCGATAAAAACTTCCAATCCCAGCCCCGTAGCCTTCGTGCCCGTGGCGGCGACAGTATAGACGATGCCTGGACTGACTGCCAAGGTTTGGGTGATTAGCGAGCCACCAACACCTTTCCCGACCAGCGCGATCTGCACCTTATGAGCGCAGGGTGGTACTGCAACATAATCGGTAATCGCCCCGAACTGAAAACTACTTAATAAGACTGAACCATCAACAAAAACGTCCGCTGTTCCGACATCAGGTGAAGCGTGGATTATCCGTACAAATGCTGGCGTCACAGCAGCAGCAGCAGGCTTGACACCTGTGAAGAAGATAAGTAGAGCGAGGGTGCCGAGCAGAAATGGCAATCGGCATGCAAGTGTGGTTATGCATTGCTTGATCTTCATGATGGTGCTCTCTTCTCTGAATGAACAAAGAAATAAATAAGCAGTAAAAATTAGCACTAACAAGTACAAAAGTCACCATTGATGCTTACAAATGTATTCCATTTAAGGAAACGTTTGTCTACGGTGAGAAGTAACATTGTTATCAATATTATATTCTACTTATTCTGAAGGGGTTAAGTTGTTATAGCAAGCAATCTATTTATAGCATGTAGAAGAGGGACAGAGTATTACTTTGCGTTGGGTTGACAATTCCAGAGGCCGGAATCGCCGGTGGGTTGACCATTTTGATTCACGACTTGATACGTTCCCTCGATATCTCCACCTACTTTGATGTCTCCTGTAAAGGCAAGAATCGAAGTCCCTTCTTGAATGGGCACGGTAAACTGGACTTGTCCGTTTTTTGTCACCGTGCCAGTAAACGTTCCAGCCAATCCTAGACCTTTAAAAAACCCATGGATGTTCCCCTGGTTTTGTTGGACAGTGGTGAGGAATAGCGGGGTGCTCTCTTTTGAAAGGATATCGCCAATTGTACCGCCATATGAGGAGATCAGGCTGGGAAATTCGGACTGGATGGGACCGCTTGGAGTGGTTGCAGGGGGCGTAGGGGGCGTGTTGGTAGAAGAAATTTTCGTTTGCGGAATGGATGACGTCGTATTGTTATGTTTCAACACACTAAATGTGATAGCGATACCGATGATACCTGTTAGCAGGAACACTATGGCAATAGTAAGCAAAGAGACTTGCTTTTTAACCTGCTTTTTAATAGGTACACGTTGTTGAATTTGCAAGGTCTCAGGCGCGGCAGGTTTCAGTTCTTGCCCAGTGACGGTATGCTGCTGTATTGGTCTCAAAGGCATCTTCGTTGGTTCTTGTATGCTGATGCTTTGTTGAGTTCCGTGTAACTCGTTGGCGTGAGCCGTTATCTCTTGCCAGAACTCGGCTACTGTCTCGAAGCGATTGTATGCATAAATGCTCATTGCACGTTGAATGGCTTTAGCTACTGCTGTTGGCACCATTGGATTCAGCAGGCTGGCAGGGGTGAGAGAGTCAAAGTCTTTGCTCTCGGCGATACGAACAAGTGGATCCGCTGGCACAATACCTGTTAATAACGTATACAGGGTTGCGCCTAAGCCATAAATATCGGTGCGTGGAGACGTTGCGCCATGACCATATTGCTCCACCGCTGCGTAGCCAGGCGAGCCATGTCGAGTCATGGTTGCCGTTTTACCAGCGACATCCTCTTTCGCAAGGCCAAAGTCAACCAGGACAGCCTCTACAGACGTTAAAGGCACAAGGATGTTTGCCGGTTTGATATCGCGATGAATGATAGGCGGCACCTGCTGATGCATGTAGGCTAGAGCATCCACAATGGAGGCCATAATGGCTATTACCAGTGGCAAATCAAAGTGCTGTTCTGGTTGCTCGACCAAAAGAGCTTCCAGATCACGTCCCTTGATATAATCCATCAAGATATACACCCGTTTCAGTCCATTATGCTCAAAAACATCATAAACACGGGGTAAGGCTTTGTGGTGGAGTTGTTTCAAAAGCTCCGCCTCAGAATTGAGGCGAGCACGATCCTGTTCACTGGGATCAATGACCTCTTTCAGCGCGTAGAGCTTCCGCTCATCTTGTCGATCTTTTACCAGGTAGACCGCTCCGAAACCGCCTTTGCCCAGCAATTTTTCTATGACATAGTGACTTCCATCAGGAACGCGGACAGTATTTCCTGGTGGCAGTATTATTTGTTCTTGTTGCACATGATACCTCGCCAACGTACTATCTCATCGGCTCAACGATTATTCACTATTCATCTTGTAGTTCACCCATCCTATGTTGTCCTTCTCATTATAAATTGGTGATCTTAACTATTACAAGCTATGCAGTACTATATATTAAGTGGTGTCCTAGTTGTCATTCTTCGCTGCGCTCAGAATAACAAGGGTGCGCTCTGGATATCTCCGTACCACGAGAGATTCTTCGCTGCACTCAGAATGACAAGGCTGCGCTCTGGATGTCTGCGTGGTAGCAAATCGGGCTATTGCCAAAGGGCTTCACTATATGCTATACTACCCATGAGCAGGGGAGGTGTTTTAGAATCGCTTAGCAGCAATGCTGATGCGGCTCGAACACTAGAGGATGGCTCAATTTGTGAGCCATGTACTTGTACAATCACTTGCACGGATAGTCAAACCGGGGTGTAGCGCAGTCGGCTAGCGCGCAGCGTTCGGGACGCTGAGGTCGGAGGTTCAAGTCCTCTCACCCCGACCAGGATGGCACACGTAATTCCTTGAGTCAACCCACTCGTGGGTATCGCAAGCTAAGAAGTGTCACTCATGTCACAATCGTTCTCAGGTTAGCGGAAAGTTTAAGGAGTTCTGGAATGCGGGTACAGCAGAGCCAACACCGGAGTGCTTCGGCAACTTGGTGTTCTCTCATCGCTGCTTGTTGTAGCGACTCACGTAGAGTCCGCTGCAGGAGCAGTGAATGTACCGTCGTGCCACACTCGCCTGGACGTGCAAGAAGCTTTAATCCGTATCCAACTCGTCGTCGTAGCAGGCGGCAGTAGAAGCTGAGGGGTATGGGTTTCTCCCCTTCCCCATGGTCCACCTCGTGCTTCTCCCTCGCTGTCTGTTGTGGTTATCGGCTCTGACAGAGAGGAAAGGAAGCTATCCATGCCCGTTCTTGTATTGAATTCCTCATTGCAGCCTCTCTCGGTCATCCCAGAGCGTCGACTCATCGTGCTACTTTCGAAGCAGAAAGTCACCTTTATAGATGAGAGCGTTCGTAGTTTGATCGAAGAGAGTATCGAAGCGCGACGTCTTGAATTAGAACGTCCTGTCATTGTACAATTATTGGCGAATGTACGAGTTCCTCGTGTAGCACTCCAGCCAACTCGGGCAAACATCCTCTTACGCGATGATGAGACTTGTCAGTATTGCGGCAAGCGTGGCCGCGACCTGACACTTGATCATATTATCCCACGTTCCAAAGGTGGACCGAGCTCATGGGAAAATCTTGTCGCCTCCTGCAAGTATTGTAATGGGAAAAAGGGAAATCGCCTGTTGAAAGATGTGAACATGCATCTCTTGCGCCAGCCACGACCGCTGTCCCAAGAGTACGCTGGCTTTTTTCTCCTGCGCTATCCCAAGTTGCGTGAAGCGTACGAAGAGTTTATCATGTCAGCGCATGGTGGTATGGTGCATACTCCCTACGGCTTCAATAGCTTAAGCGCGTAGCAATATGTTGAGTTACAGGGCGCATTGTCGCGCCCACCCTCCTAATATTGTCTCTTTTCCCGAAATAGTAACGTGTACAATGGAGAGGTAAGGATACAATTTATTGCGTTCATGCGTTGTGTCTTTATATACCGAAATTATTATTGAAGCAATCATTTATTGCGCCCTGACAATAGGCATACCCGGTAAAGGTGGTACATGATCGAACAAACAACTGCAGAAGACTCATTGCGACAGCAACAGGAAGGTAGCATTTACCTCTGCCTGTACGGACATTTTTATCAACCTCCCCGTGAGAATCCGTTCACTGGAATAGTGCCGATTGAGCCTGATGCCACACCTTTTGCCAACTTCAATGAGAAGATTACCGCTGAATGCTATCAACCGAATGCCGAGGCGGGCAACTTCTCATCCATTAGCTACGATATGGGGCCGACCCTCGCCGCGTGGTTAGAAAACACCCATCCAGAAGTCTATCGGCTCATTATTGATGCCGATCGTCTGCATCGCGAACGCACTGGCGTTGGCAACGCACTAGCACAGGCGTATAACCATACGATTCTGCCGCTAGCGAACTCTCGTGATAAAGAAACACAAATCTTGTGGGGCCTCCAAGACTTCCGCCATCGCTATGGACATGACGCTCATGGCATGTGGCTGGCAGAAACGGCGGTCGATCTCGAAAGTCTCGACTTGCTAGCCAAGCATGGTATAACGTATACCGTCCTTGCTCCCTGGCAGGCTGCGACATCGATTGATCCGACCGAGCCGTATATTGTGGATTTGCCCAGTGGACGCAGCATTATCGTCTTTTTCTATAATGCCCCGCTCTCCGGCGGCGTCTCATTCGACTGGAATACTACCAGCAACGCTGACCTCTTCGCCGAGTCTTACCTGGCTGGTCATCTTGTAAAAAGGAAGCAGGAAACAGGCGAGGCGCAATTGCTGCTCATCGCTACCGATGGCGAACTGTACGGCCATCACAAACCGTGGCGCGATAAGTTTCTTTCACACCTGATTTCAACAGGTGCGCCTGACTATGGTTTTAAAGTTTGTACGTTAGAAAGCTTTATCCGGCTGCATCCCCCGACGAAAGAAGTGAAGCTGCGTTTACCAAGTGCGTGGAGCTGTGGGCACGGCGTAGCACGCTGGGATACTGGCTGTGAGTGTACCGAAGGCGATAGCAGTTGGAAAGGCCATCTTCGCCAGGCTCTCAACCACCTGGCTGAACGCGGCGACGCGCTCTTTGAACAGTACGCGGGCGAGACGTTGCTCGATCCGTGGGCCGCACGCAACGGCTACCTTGCCTTGCGCAACGGCTGGGAAACGCCTGAAAGTTTCTGGACACAGTATGGCAAAGAACATCGCTTGCCAGAGAACGCTCAACTTGTACAGCGCACACTTTTGTTGCTGGAAGCGCAGTATTACCTGCAATACAGCTTCACCAGTTGTGGTTTCTTCTTTGAAGACCTGGACCGTATCGAGCCGCGCAACGATATCGCCTATGCCCGCCGTGCCATCAGCTTGTTCTGGCAAGCCCTGGGCATTGATCTGCAACAGGATTTCTTGCGCGATCTCCAGTTCCAGTCCGTGCAAAGCTGGCGCACCCCTGTCACTGGTGCCGCACTTTATCGCCAACTGCCCATTATTAAAGGAGGGTTGTTACCTCCCCTGTAGTGATACTGTTGGGAAGGTGAAGCCCCTGAAGCCCACAAGGGACATCACTACATGTAGTGATGTCCCTTGTGGGCTTCAGGTTGTCCGAGCTACGGAAAGCTGTTCATTCAATACTAATAAATGACGATGTTGGTATTCCAGCCTGTATTAGCGTAGAGCCAGGCAGCCTGATCCTCTTGTACGTTGACGCAACCGTGGCTACCGTCACCGGCGAACGACTCGTCGCCACCACTATCGTAGTGGGGGAATTGGGTGCCGGGACCGTAGTCCATACGCCACCAGGAATCGTGGATATTGAAGCCACCCCAGTGATAGAGGATAGCATAGTGAATCGGCGTCGGAGGATACCAGTAGGGTGATCCGGGCGGATCAGACGACTTGAATTCGGTCGGCGACTTGCGATCTTGCACTGTCCAGTAGCCAGGCAGTGCGGGCCGCTCGACACGCCCCGTTGTCACCAGGAAGGACTTCACCAGCTTGCCATCTTGGTACAGGCGCAAGGATTGCTCCACCATGGAAACAACAATAGTCTGTCCCGCTAGATGGTAATGGTTTATCAACTGAAGGTCGGTGGCATGAACCTGATTATAGGGCGTTTTGTCGCTATAGTCAGCTTGCATCATCTGGAAATGATAGAACTCGTTGTTCTCATCGTCCACGACCGACTGGAAATCCTGAGGGGTATACGCCCAACCCAGTTCGCGGTTGAGCCAGTAGCCAATGCCGTTCAACGTATAGCCGGAGTCCAGGATGTAGTTATGGTTATCGAACTTATCATGGTAAAGGTGTGCCTGTCCCCAGGCGTTCGCCTCGCGATCAAGCTGCCCGATCAGGTACGTTGATGCACCTTGTACCAGGTCATTGTGCATTGTCGCCATATCGGCATTGATCTTGTTGGAGAAGTTCAGGTAATCCTGGATTGTCTTGGCTTTACTCATCAAGCCCTGGTCAGTAGTATAGAGCTTCTGATAAGCACTGGGATCCATACCATAGATTTTGAGCAAGCCAAGTTGCGTTTTGAATTCGCCCAACTTGGCGGCGCCGACGTAGGGCAGGGCGGCAATGGAGTTTACCACGGCCTGCTGGTACTGCGAACCAATGAACGTACCAAGATTACGGAAATCAGCCACTGCTTTGGCTGCATTGAAAGCCTGCATATCGCCCTGATACTGTGTTTGCAGCGCAGTCACATCGATATTGGCTGATTGCATCTGTTTAATGGTAGTATTAAAGGTCGTTAACTGGATATAGGTTGCGCCCATCAAGCCCAGTGCCTGGGTCGCCTGTTGGGCTTCCTGGCTGATTGCTGCATAGTCTTTCGGATATTTCGCGGTTAACAAGAGCGATTGATCGCTATTGTATAGAGCAGTGAAGGGCTGTACATTGCCGATATGCTGTGTAGTGCGGCGCGTCAGGGCTAACGAGAAGACCTGCATATCATCCTGGGCTTGTTGCTGGAATGTATTAGTTGTTGTGGTAATCAGGTTTTGTGTTTGCGTCAACAGTTGCTGATATTGGGTGGCCTGAGTGCGATAATAATCAGTTGCAGCCTGGCCATTAAAGAGTGAAAAAGGGGCACTAGAACTATTTAATGTTTGTTCTTTTTTCAGAATAGGGTTAAGAGATGATGCAGGTACCCCCATTTGCTGTGCGTGTTGAATCGTCGAATCGAGCTGAGTCTTATTTTGGTTTGCTGACTGCTGTACCTGAGGATCGGCTCCACAGGCACTGGTTAGCACGGTAATACCAAGCAAGAGTGCGATGAGTAACGTTTGCGTCACGCGCTGCGGAACTCTTACCGAAGGTGTTGTGTGCATAAAGAGGATTACCTCCTTCCACTTTTGTCTTTATGTTTGCGTTTATCTTTCCGTGCGGCCTTGCCAGTCTTCTTACCACTTCCCCCAGATGACTTCGGCAATGCTGGCATGGCTGGCATGCCGGGTATAGCACTTGCATTCCCGCCATATTGTCGTGCCAACTGTGCCCATTTGCCTTTACCAGTGCTCATCTGACGTATCATGGTACGCATCTCGTTGAACTGCTCCAGAAGCTGATTGACTTCCTGAACAGTTGTACCGCTGCCGCGAGCAATACGTTTACGCCGGCTTCCATTGATGATTTCGGGGGTGCGTCGCTCCTCTTTTGTCATAGAGAGAATGATGGCCTCGACGAATTTCAACTGGTCGCCTTCAAGAGCTTCTTCCATCTCCGGCATTGCTGCCACTTTGTTGAAGCCCGGAATCATCTCCATCACTTGGCGCAATGGACCCATGCGTTTCAGTTGGCGCATGGCACTAAGGAAATCTTCTAGGTCAAACTTGCCCTGTTGCAATTTGGCCTGGGCTTTCAACGCCTCTTCCTGGTCGATCGTTTCCTGTGCCCGTTCGATCAGGGAAAGAACGTCTCCCATTCCTAGTATACGCGAGGCCAAGCGATCTGGATAGAAAGGTTCCAATGCGTCAGTTTTTTCGCCCACGCCCATAAATTTAATTGGTACACCTGTTACCGAGCGAATGGAGAGTGCGGCACCACCGCGAGCATCACCGTCCATCTTGGTTAATATCATACCTGTGAGCGAAACGGCTTTGTTAAAGTCATCGGCTACGCGTACCGCTTCCTGACCGGTCATCGCATCAGCCACCAATAAGACCTCGCGGGGATGGACGCGCCCACGAATGTTGATGACTTCTTGCATCATACGCTCATCTATATTCAAACGACCTGCCGTGTCGAGAATGACGACGGTAGCCGCCTGTTCTCGTGCGTAGTCGAGTGAGTTGACGCAAATATCGACAGGGTCCGCTCCTGCTTTTTCCGTGTAGACCGGAATGGCGAGCTGTTTGCCCAGGGTCTGCAACTGATGGACGGCGGCAGGGCGATACATATCCGCTGCTACCATAATGGGACGTTGGCCCTGCTTGCGTAAGTAATTGGCGAGCTTGGCGGCGGTGGTGGTTTTACCGGAGCCTTGCAGCCCCACCAGCATAATCACATTGGGCGGTTGTCCACCCAGGTCAAGCTTGTTGTTGCCATCTTCGCCGCCCAGCATCTCTACCAACTGCTCATTGACAATGGCGAGCACCTGTTGTGCCGGCGAGAGGCTGCCGAGCACATCTGCCCCAATAGCCTTTTCTTTGACTTGATCAACAAATTGGCGCACTACCTTGAGGCTGACATCGGCTTCGAGCAACGCGAGACGTACTTCTCGCATGGCTTCATTGACATCGGCCTCAGTCAGTTTCCCTTTGCCGCTGAGATTTGTAAATACCCCTTCAAGACGTTTTGATAAGCTTTCAAACATTGCCATAATAGCGTGTGTCCTCTCTCCACCAATCGAATGATATGGCTCCCATTATACCACGTTGTCTCCTGGGGTTCTACTTGTTGTAATGCAGCATGATAGGCTTTCGTCTTTATTAGCCTTTACTATCTTCTACGAAACATCCTCCTGTATTGTAACAAATTTGGATGCATCGATTGCAGGGAGTGCTTGATGCCAAAACGCCAGGCTAGCATGTGTGCTAGCCTGGCGTTCTTTTGATGTCCTGGTATTGTTAGATGCTACCAGTGATCAGAATCTCCATTCAGGGGGATGGTACTACTGCATCTTGTTAGAGGCGACGGTGTCATCTCTGAATGGCTGGGTATGGGCATTAGTAACGATCGCGGCGATAGGTATTGTTTGAGTTTCCATCTCGGCCTGAGGATTGGCGCTCTCGTGCCTCGTTGACGGTGATAGAGCGATTGCCCATGGTGATACCATTGATGCGCTCAATGGCCGAGCGTGCCTCTGTCTCATCGCCCATCTCGACGAAGCCAAAGCCTTTGCTTTGTCCTGAGTCGCGATCAGTAATAATGGTTGCGGATGCAACCTGGCCTACTTGTACGAAAAGATCGATCAGATCTTGTTCGGTCGTTTGATAGGGGAGTCCCCCAACGTAAAGTCTCATAGTAATTAGCTCCTGTGCCGACACCTCTCAACGCATTGACGCTTGAAGAAACCGTTTCTCACAGAAGCGATACAAATACTTTTTGATGTCATATACACATTATAACACATTATGCGAATAGTTTATTCCCCGTTGCCTATTTGACATGCACAAGCAAGCGTGTCAAAATTGGTGGCAAGAGGCCAGCGGGGCTTATGCCTCACTATCCACAGGGCTTCATTCCTGTTCTTGAAAGGCAAAAGAGCATGTTCAAACACAAACGTTCGCAAGATGAGATTTTTTCGTCATTTGGTTGGTGGGATAAAGGGTGCTTTCTTTATCAGATGACGGGAGACCGGTGCGACTATATCGAGTCCCGTATCACGAGTGTTTTTGGTGAGCATGCTCTGGCGCAACAGGAAATATTGGAGATTGGCAGCGGTGGTGGTCTGATTTGTGAGCAACTGGCACAGCGCAAAGCCATTATGGTGGGGATAGACCCTTCACCTGGCGCATTGGCCGATGCGCGTAAGCACGCAGAACAGAGCGGCCTGGGGCAAAATATCTATTACCAGCAAGGGTATGCCGAAGACTTACCCTATGCCGATGAAAGCTTTTCTGTCATCATCTGCCTCGATGTTTTAGAACATGTACGCGATCTGGGAGCGACGATTCGTGAGGTGGCTCGTGTGCTTGCCCCCGGTGGCATTTTCGTCTTCGACACTATCAACCGCACGCTTTTCGCTCGTGCTGTGCTGATCTGGTACGGCGAAAACTTCCCCAGTGGTGGACTGACCCCTGGCATTCATAGCTACCGAGGTTTCATCAAACCTATTGAACTCCATCGTCATCTCACGAGAAGTGACCTGCGCGTGCACGAAATGACCGGATTTATACCCCGTGGCCTGAGCCAGGGACATGTGAAAATGGGTCCCGGCTGGTTCATGGGCGTCTCTTATGTGGGATACGCGACGAAAGATGGCTAGTTACGGAGTAGCGGAAGGCGTTACCGATGGCGAGGGGGATGGGGTCAGGGTCGGCGTATGAATTGGTGCTGATTGGTACGGTGTCGAAAAACCAGGGACATTAACGGGAACGGTATCTTGCCCATTGATAGTAATAGTCGTGGCGCGTGAAATAAACACGGCAAAGCCTAAAATGCAAGCGATGGTAATAGTGATGATACACAATGCACGAAGCAAATCTCCCCGCGGAGGATGATTCGTCCGGATGTAGGACCGGGCGGCCAATACGGGGCGGTGGAACGTGGAAATTTCAAGATGTGGGGTCATGTTACTGGCCAACCGTAGAGCTAGTCAGCAACATGACCCCACATCTTTTGTTAATCTTCTAGCCAGGAACGTTTCTCGTTCTTGGACATAGTGCTGTGTTGGATTGCCTCGGCGAAGCTTTGTTTGCGGGGGCTTTGTTGCTCGCTGCGAGCGGCATCGCTAGTCTGGCGGCGGTTCATGGTTATGGCAGGTTGGCTATTGTTTAACATGTCGCCGAATTGTGTTGCATTGACTTGAAAGAATTGTGCAAAACGTTCAAGCTGATGTTCGCTCAGGCTGAGCAGCTCGATAGCTCCGGATTCGATCTTTTTCCAGACGTCGACACCGAGCCGGAGCCCCTTCGCCGCCGCCACCATGGTCAGACCGCGCTGCGTGCGGAGCTCTTGTAACGTTGTCAATTGAGGCTGGGTAGAGAAGACACGCTCTAAGGCAACCTGACGGGCGCGTTGTAGCATCGGTAAGAGCGCTGCTTGGAGAGGTGACGTGACATCCATCTCAGCCACATCTGTGGCATGATAGGCGGCAATAAAAGTGCTTAACTCCGCCAGGGCATCGGGATGTTCGCGCAGGAGGGTGACTTGGGCCTGTGTATCGCCCGCCTCTTTCGCAGTAATCCATGCCATTTTCCATTGTTGTAAATCAGTTGTATTCATCTCTATCCTCAACACCTTTCTTTTACATCTCTGTTGCTCTTCATGTGACTTGCCGCCTTCGGCGGCAGGGAAGAGAGGGAGGAGACTAGGGCGCTGCCCTAGAACCCTGTCAAGGGGCTGCCGCCCCTTGCATCCCCGCTTTTCAATTGAAGACCAACAGATTCGCGGTTGATGCATTCGCGCAAGTATGATCGTGCTCGTTCGTAGCGTAAGCGTACGGTACGCTCGGTGCGCTTACAAGCAAGGGCAATATCGTCCCATTTCATCCCTTCGATGGCGCGTAATACCATTATCAGGCGATCGAGGGGATCGGTGAGATAGGTGAGTATGCGCTGGGTTTCATCTAAGGCATGGAGCCGCTCATATTGATCGAACGGGTCGGCGACATCGGCAGACAAGACGCCCTCGTCATCGGCTGGTGCAGGTCGCAATGGCTCGATCAATGAGCGCGGCACATGTTGGGGTCGCCCAGACGGTCTGCCCTCGCTATCTCGGCGATAGTGCAACCCTTCTGAGCGCAGTACCCGTGTGAACTCGTCAGCACATAGGCAGCGCAAATAGTGAATAAAATTTTGCGTCATAAATATTTCGGTGGGGTCCATCGCCTCGCGCAAAAGGTGTTCATGCATATTGGCAATGGCCTCTTCGCGTAGATCAGGTCGGTGACGCAACCCCTGTGTACGCTGAAGAAAAACGGGTGTGCAGCGTTCCAAAAGCATTTCGCAGAGCTTACGTACGCCGTTAGCATTGCCCTCCGCCTGCTGTGCGCGAATATTTACTACCAGATCAATATCACTTATCTCGTAACGCCCCTCTGCCGTCCGGCGGCTTAGACGCTCCTTGAGCGTGGATTCATCCAGATCAATCATGCTGTGACGCTCCCCTATCTGTTTCCATTGGGATTTAGCAGTTCTCTGTATTGGCTCCTGCTACCTCATTCTTCGTGCGCCCCTGAAAAGCGGAAATGATGCTCATTTACTCTCAAGTTATTATACATTGGTACTTTTCGATGGTAAAGCTGTTGCAGACATGGCTTTGTGTCGTTTAGTAAACTAGAGATATTTTCCTGTTTCAGCAACTGTTTCAATAAAAAGGAAAAAAATACAGAATGATGTTAGAAGTTCTACCAAAAATTGCGAAGATGCAGGCCTCATACGCGCTTGGCAAGCCACTTGCGCTTCCAATGAATCTGACGATCAGTGTGAGTTATCGTTGTAACTCGCGCTGTAAAACATGCAATGTATGGCAACGTCCAAACGACGATTTCACTATAGAAGAATATGAGAAGACCTTTGCCTCGGTAGGACGTGCCGCATACTGGTTTACCTTTAGTGGTGGCGAGCCAACGTTGCGCAAAGACTTGCCGGAGATGGTGGGAGCGGCTTATCGGCACTGTCGCCCTGGTATTATCAATATTCCGACCAATGGCATTCAAGACAAGATTATCCCTGGACGCATCGAGCGCGTCCTCCAGGCTGCTCCTGGTTCCGAGGTCATAGTCAATCTCTCACTGGATGGCGTAGGTGAGAAACACGATATCGTGCGCGGCGTCAAAGGGAATTTTGAACGGGCCATGCGCACCTATGCTGGCTTGAAAGCGCTCAAGGGCCGCTACAAGAATTTCACCCTTGGTGTCCACACAGTAATCTCTAATTTCAACGTGGATGAATTTGAGAACATCTATGCGTTTGTGTATGGCGAACTCAAGCCCGACCAATTCATCAGCGAGATCGCGGAGGAACGCGTAGAGCTTGACACGGTCGGCATGGGCATTACACCGCCGATCCAGAAATACCAACCGGTGATTGAACGGTTGCAGGAAGGTATTCGCCACACGGAATTGAACGGCGTCTCACGCATCACGCAAGCATTCCGTGACCGCTATTATGATATTGTCAAACGCACGCTGGTCGAGAAACGGCAGATTATTCCCTGTATGGCGGGAGTGGCCTCCGCGCAAATTGCCCCCAATGGCGATGTGTGGACATGCTGCATCCGTGCCGAGTCGGTGGGCAATCTGCGCGACCATAACTACGATTTCGGCGCAACCTGGCGCACGACCAAAGCTGACGAATTGCGGCGCAGCATTAAAGCTGGTGAGTGCTACTGCCCACTGGCTAATGCGGCCTATACCAACATGCTCTGCCACACGCCCACGCTTGCCAGTGTGGCCTTAGATGTGGCCAAAGGTACGGCAAGCAGCGCGCTCGCCCCCAAAGATCGTGGCAAGTCGGCCCGGTTACGTACGCTGCCCGTCATCAATGCCGCCGACGAGGCCCGTCTTTCTCAGGACGCTCCTGCTGCTGATGACGCCGCGGTAGCGGCTACGATTTAGAGGAGAACAAAGCAATGGCGGAATGCCCACAGTGTGGAACAATGAACGAGGACGACACGAAAAATTGTCAGAAGTGCCGTGTCAATCTGTACTGGGCCTACCAGCACTATCAGGAACTGGCCACGTTACGCACGGCTAACGATCTGGCTCCTAAGCCGGAATCTGCCCAATTTCTGATCAAGACCAGCAAGAAGATAGACGACGGCCCCACAGCAAACTGGCTGCGCAACACCATCAAAAAATATGGTTTGAAAGGCGCGGGAAAGAAAGTCTCTACAACAGCAGAATAGTAGCATCAAGAAGGTTCATAGCTGGAACGATGCTAGTGGCATGTTCCAGCTATGAACCTTCTTTCTTTACCTCAAAGCTCCAGCGAGTGGGGCGTTCATGCTGGACTGCGTGACGGATGGTTGCTCCATGCCGCCAGCATTAAACCATGCGGCCGCGAGTTTGATGCCTTCGCGCAGTGGTACTTTGGGGGCGAAGCCCAATTCGCGACGTGCCTTATCAATACTATGCTTGTTGTCGCTACCGAACATCATAGCTCCCAGTTGTGTCACTACTGGTTTGGTATGGGTTAGTGGCGCGACAATTTTCTCCGCCACGTAGGCACCGTAGTAAATCGGCAGGTAGGGCAAATGGAGCGTGGGCTTGGTACCATCGACAGCTTCAGCGATAGCATCGAACATTTCTTGCTGCGTAAGGGGCTGGTCGTTGGTGATGTTGTAGACATTGCCAGGGGCATTCTGGTGGTAAGCAGCCAGCAAGAAGCCATCCACCACATCGGTGACATAGCAGAATGGCAGGGCATTATCGCCGCGACCGATAATAAGGCCCGTGCCTTTCTTCATTTTTTGCGCCATGCGCCCAAAATGGAGGCGATCGCCAGGGCCAAAAAATGTGCCTGGACGGATGATCACCGTCTCCATCTCACTTTTGAGCATCAAGCGGCGTATGAGACGATCAGCTTCGGCCTTGGTGAGACTATATGGGTCGGCGTCAGGACGCAGAGGGTCATTTTCAGTCATAAAGCGTCCATACCCCAGGCCATACACCGTATGTGAACTGGTATGCACATAGCGACGCACACCAGCCTTCTGCGCGGCTTTGTATAAATTCTCAGAGCCGTTGATGTTGACGAGGCGATAATCTGCCAGGGGACGCCAGACGCCCATCATACCCGCCAGGTGAAAAACTAGGTCAATTTGCTCTACAGCGGGTGCCAGACTGGCAGCGTCGGTGATATCGCCGCGCACTACCTCAACACCTTGCTTCAGTAGACCGTCGGCGTTCTCCACTGGCAAAACCAAAGCGCGAATCTCTTCGCCGCGCTGTTGTAGTTCTTTAATCAAATGGCCGCCAAGTAAACCGGTGGCCCCAGTAATCAATACTTTCATAAAAAAAACACTACTCCAAATTTCTACCATAATCAGGAACTCGAATGCTCACCCTAAAAATGAGTAGGCATGCTTCTGTATACTAAACATTAAAAGCTATTACTATTATCCAACGAGCCACAAATATTTCTTGCGACCCACGGCCTGTTAGTACTATCTCAGCCAATCGCGGGGAAAACACTGGCATCATCTCGTTTTATCTCGCACGATGGCTATTTTTCGTGATACTATAAGAGACATAAGGAGGATATATTTTTCTATGGATCAAGATAAAGAGTACCAACAACTTCAAGTCCAGGACAAAACGCAACAGCAGTTGCAAACGTCACCTATCCCCCACTTTACGTGGCCTACGTCGAAACCAGGGCCGCACGCGACTCAGCCGCCTCCTGGGCAGAAACCGATGCCCAGCCGCACAGAACAGGTGGTTGAGATGGACTATAACCAGGAAACTGGCACGCCCAGCACAGATAGCCCGGCGCGTTCAATGCCTGATGCTTCCCTCAAGGGGAAGACAGCATTCGATCAGCAGGAAACTGCTCAAGAGGCAGAGAAGAAACGCAAGAAAAAATAGGTGTTTCGCACATGCTATGAGCATAGCCCTACTGGGAGCTATGCTCATAGCATTCTTTTTCTCTTTTATCTTGAGCGCAGCCCTGTCATTCTTCGCTGCGCTCAGAATGACAGGGCTGAACCTTTCTGGTGATGAGAACCTGTCACGTGCGTTTGAACCTTGCCTAATAGAGGAAAGGAACTGCGATGAAGCTTTTAATACTTGGTGGAACTGTATTTTTGGGTCGCCATATTGTGGAGGCGGCTTTGGCGGGTGGTCACGAGGTGACGCTCTTTAACCGTGGGCAGCATAATCCTGACTTTTTTCCGGAGGTGGAGAAATTGCGGGGTGATCGCAACGGGGACATGGCAGCATTGCAAGGTCGGCAATGGGATGCCGCTATCGATACCAGTGGCTTTGTGCCACGCGTTGTGCGAGCATCAGCAGAGGCTTTGGCGAATGCGGTTAAGCACTATACATTTATCTCCAGTATCTCTGTTTATGCCGATTTTACGAAGCGAGGCATTGACGAGAGTTCTCCGGTGGTGAAGCTGGCGGATGAGAGCGTCGAGGAGGTGACTGGCGAAACCTATGGCGGTTTGAAAGCACTTTGCGAACAGGCTGCCACGGAGGTATTGCCCGGTAAGGTGCTGATTGTGCGTCCAGGGCTTATCGTTGGGCCAGATGACCAGAGCGACCGTTTTACGTATTGGCCACATCGGGTGGCGCGGGGAGGCGAGATGCTTGCCCCAGGCATGCCCGATCACCAGGAGCAGTTCATAGATGTACGAGATCTCGCGCAATGGATTGTGCGGATGGTCGAGGCGGGTAAGACGGGGATATACAATGCTACGGGTCCAGATTATGTGCTCTCCACACAACAATTATTGGAAGAGTGCAAAGCAGTTACTGGTAGCGATGCGCAATTTACCTGGGTCGATGAGACGTTCCTGGCTCCTATTCTGGAAGAGGTGAGTTTGCAGCCGTGGGTTCCTGAAGCATACATGGGCATGAGGGCCGTCAACTGCTCTAAAGCTTTCGCGGAGAGGCTGACTTTCCGCGCCTTGAGCGAAACTGTGCGTGATACGCTGGCCTGGAAGGCCGCTAGCTCCACAGCAGAGACGTTCCGCGCAGGGCTGAAAGCTGAGCAAGAACAAGATTTGTTACGCGCCTGGCATGGGCACGAAAGATGAGAGGCTTATGAATAATTACAACGATGAAAGTCAGGAGGGGAGCAAGGCGGAAGCTGCGCTCTCGGACGTCATAGTGATCGACCTTTCGCGGGTCTTCGCAGGTCCCTATTGTACGATGATGTTGGGCGATCTGGGGGCGACGGTGATCAAGGTGGAACAGCCGGGGAAGGGCGATGATACGCGCCAGTATGGCCCACCGAGCATTGCCGGGGAAAGTGCCTATTATCTGGGACTCAATCGCAATAAGCGGAGCATCACGGTTGACTTTAGCGACGCGGTACAGCGGCAAAAGCTGGTTGAACTCATCCGTACCGCGACGGTGTTGGTCGAGAACTTCCGCCCTGGCACGTTAAAGAAACAGGGTCTGGACTACGAAACATTGTGCGGCATCAATCCTGGGCTGATCTACTGCTCCATCAGTGGCTATGGACAGGATGGGCCGTATGCTATGCGGCCCGGCTATGACTTTGTGGCGCAGGCTGAATCTGGCATTATGTCAGTCACAGGGGAGGTCGATGGCGAGCCGCAGCGCGTTGGCAGTCCTGTTGCCGATAACACTGCTGGTATGTTCGCCTGTATGTCTATCCTGGCGGCACTGTATGTGCGGAAAAGTACTGGCAAGGGCCAACATATCGATATTTCGCTGTTTGAGGCGGCTGTCTCGCTACTGGGCAATGTCTCCTCCAACCATTTGATCTCTGGAGCGGAGGCAGCGCGACTGGGCAACAGCCATCCTAACATCGTGCCCTATCAGGCATTCCGCACGAAAAATGGCTATATCGTTGTCTCGTGTGGCAACGACAAGCTGTACCAAGCTTTCTGCGTGTTGTTGGGCCATGAAGAACTGGCGACCGATCCACGTTTTGTCACCAATCCCCTGCGCATCCAGCATCGCGACGAACTCATCCCCATCTTGCAAGAGCTTTTCTTAGAGCTTGAGACGGAAGAGTGGTTGAGCAAGCTACGTGCGGCGGGTATTCCCTGCGGCCCAATCAATACCGTCAGCCAGGTCTACAGCGATGTTCAGTTGCAGGCGCGTGGCTTCATCTGGGAATGCGACCATCCCACGGCGGGAAAGATAAAACTCTCCGGCTCTCCCATGCACTTCTCTGAGACGCCAACAAGGCTGTATAAGGCACCGCCGCTGTTGGGGGAGGATAATGAGCTGATATTGGGGGAGAATAACAAGCAGTAATCTCCACTTCTTGTCCTCCCAAATGGAGTATCCACTTCCTGTTCCTCCAAATAGAATAAGAGTAGACAAGAGCAAAATGAGGGGCAAGCGCCAAACAGAAACGAATTTGTGGGGGATGCCTTGTTCTCTTTTATAGATTTGTGTAGTATACTAGCCGAGACAATTTTTATTGCTTTCTGGTCGTGTTTGGAGGATAGAACACTCGTGAAAATTACATGTAAACAGCAAGACCTGAGTCGGGGACTCTCCATCGTGAGTCATGCCGTCTCAAGTCGTAGCACACTGCCCATCCTGTCCAATATTTTATTGGCGACCGACAACGGTCGTTTGAAACTTTCAGCTACCAACCTGGAGATTGGTATTAATTGCTGGGTCGATGCCCAGATTCATGAAGAGGGGACGACAACGGTGCCCGCGAAGCTGCTGACCGACTTTGTGAACAGCTTGCCACAAGCCTCGGTTGATATCATTGTGCCAGAGGAAACCAACAAAGTTAATATCAAAAGCGAGGGCAGCGACACGAATATCAAGGGCATGGATGCCTCTGAGTTCCCGCTGATTCCCAGTGCCGATGGTGGTGAGACGCCAGTGATTATGGACGCGGCGACGCTGAAAGAGATGATCGCGGAAGTGGCGATTGCCGCCGCCGATGATGAGTCGCGCCCGGTTTTCACGGGTGTGCTGGTGCAGGTAGGTAGTGAAAAGGTGACTTTTGCCGCCGCCGATTCCTTCCGTCTAGCGGTGCGCACCTCGCCCTTGCCTGGGGATGATAGTACGCATGGCGATATTCTCGTGCCTGCGCGCACGATGATCGATCTGGCGCGCATTCTGCCCTCTGAGGGGGCGGTACAGATGATCGTGACGCCCAATCGCAGCCAGGTACTGTTCCACACGGAGCAGATTGATCTGGTTTCGCGGCTGATCGAGGGGAATTTCCCGAACTACCGCCAGATTATCCCCAAAGAGCATACGACGAGGGCAGTCGTTGAGACGAAGGCATTTGCCGCACGCGTCAAGCAGGCCGCCATTTTTGCGCGTGATAGTTCAAATATCACGCGTATCAAAATCAATGGTGGCGATAGCAGCGGTTTGGAACCCGGCACGGTCACGATAGAGGCGACGGCAGAAGAGTTGGGCGATAACGTCAGCATTCTGAACGCTGCTGTCGATGGCCCGGAGCAGCAGATCATCTTTAACGTCAAGTACCTCGCAGACGTACTTTCCGTCATTGATACGCCAGAAGTTGCCATCGAAGTGATTGGCGCGACCAAACCCGGCGTTATTCGTCCAGTTGGCGTCGCCGACTACACATACGTTATTATGCCGATGCACACCAATCGTTAAGGTAACGATCGCACTTAAAACCGTAGCAACCAACCGTAGGGCGCGATAAATCGCGCCCTACAGACCATTCATACGCCTTGGATTTGACCTTACGTGAGATGTATTGACCGCAAGGGCCACACTGGCCTTGGAAAATAGATGTATCTTTCTCACCTCGCACTTGATGAATTTCGCAATTATAAGCACCTGGAACTGTCTCTGGACAAAGGTTTGTTCCTTTTTTATGGGGAGAATGCGCAGGGGAAAACAAATTTGTTGGAGGCCGTAGGGATGCTGGCCACCGGCAGTTCTTTTCATGCTAGCTCGGACCGTGAGGTGGTTAATTGGCGTGCGCCTGACCATATTGCGCGTTTGAGTGCTCAGGTGATGCGTCGCGAGGACGATATTCAGATTGATATGGTCATTTTTGATCCTGCTCCACCCGTTATAGAGAATCTTCCGCAGCATACGAAGGCGATTGAGTTGCCAGCCACGACGCAGCGCAAACGGGTCAAGATCAACACTATCCCCAAAAAAGTGATTGATCTGATCGGGCAGATGAAGGTGGTGCTGTTTGCGCCCACCGATCTGCATTTGGTGGATGGCTCACCGGAGGAACGGCGCCGCTTTCTCGACCGCTCTCTTTGTCAGGTGCAGCCGCGCTATTGCCAGGCGCTGGTACAGTATCGCAAAATCATTACGCAGCGTTCCGCTTTGCTCAAACGTATTCGCGACAATCAGGAAGACCCGCGCCTGTTGGACTATCTGGACGAGCGACTGACGACGCTAGCGAATTTGATTATCTTTGAGCGGCGGCGCATGGTTACAGCCCTCAATGAGCAGACCAGCATCTTACAAGAAACCTTGAGTGGTGGGCGCGAACACCTGCAAATCGTCTATCGTCCCTCGTTCAAAGTTGACCCGAATTGGAGCACGATAGAGGCGCCACAACAGTATCGCAAGCAGTTGCACGAGGCACGCAAGAAGGAGTTCAACCAGGGGGTGTGCTTGCTGGGACCGCACCGCGACGATCTGGAGTTTCTGGTGAATGGCGTCAATATGCTGACCTATGGTTCGCGTGGGCAGCAGCGCACCACGGCTCTTTCGGCAAAGCTGGCTGAGCTGGCCTACATGCGTGCCAGCACAGGTGACGAGCCCGTGCTGCTGCTGGACGATGTCTTCAGCGAACTCGATAGCCAACGTCGCGCCCATTTGCTACAAGAAGTGCTCCACCACGAACAAGTTTTGCTCACCGCAACGGACTTGAGCAGTTTCCCAGAGGAGATTGTGGCGCAGGCGCATTTGTATCAGGTAGTGAGCGGTGTGGTACAGGCCGCTGCGCTGTAATGTTATCGGTGCTTGGCAAACTGGATGTTGAACGTCTACGCCGTGTGCGTAGGGACAGGGGGACGAGGGGATGAGGACACCCTGTCTGGGGGACAGGTATCGGGGGCCTTGTGCCTGTCCTGGTGGGGGTTCTGGACATCCCACAGGACGAGGACAAGCACATGGCCCCCCATCGACCGCCACCGCCGCCCATTGTCCCTACACACGCCACTCCCCAACTTTATTTGAAATGTATTGCCCCTTGTGGGCGTCCGGCCTCACCCATCAATTGAACCTTGACAGCCCAGCAGTGGACTTTAGAAGGGTTTCCAGATTTGTAGGGTGTGGTCGATGCCAGCGGATGCCATATATTTGCCGTTGGGGGACCAGGCCAGGGCCATGATGTTGCCGGTATGGCCCATGTAGGTGCAGAGGGGATTGCGCGTGATGGCATCCCAGACATGGACGGTTTTGTCGTTGCCGGCGGCAGCGAGATAATGACCATCGGGGGACCAGGCCACGGTATTCAGGCTGCCGCTGGAATTGCGATGAATAAAGCCGAGTTTGCCACTGGCGACATCCCAGACCTGCATCGTCTTGTCATTGCTCACGGAGGCGATGCGCCTACCGTCGGGGGACCAGGCTATGGCGTTCACTTTCTGCGTATGGCGTTGATAGGTGTATGTTCCTCGGTTGGGGAAGAGGAACGAGGTAAAGAAATTACCTTTGCTATCTTTCGTCGGCTCCCAGAGTTGCACGGTTTTATCCGCGCTGCCGGACGCTATCCGTGCGCCGCGACTAGAGCCAGAACCGGAGACTGGCGGTGACCACGCGACCGCGAGGATGGTATCGGAATGCCCGGAATAGGCGAAGAGGGTGCGACCACTATTGGTGTCCCAGATCAGTACCGTTTTATCCAGACTGGCGGAGGCGAGGCGTGGACTATCCAGGGCCCATGCAAGAGAAGTTATTTTGTTGACGTGCCCCTGCAATGTTTTGAGCATGGTTCTGGAGGCGGCATCCCAGATTTGGATGGTGCGATCATCACCGGCAGAGGCGAGGCGTTTCCCATCGGGAGACCAGGCCACGGCGTTGACGTGATCGGTATGACCGCGATAAAGTGCGCTACTTTTGCCGTTGCTGGTATCCCACAGGCGCACGGTTTTGTCGTAGCCAGCGGTGGCGATGCGCGTGCCGTCGGGTGACCAAGCGAGGGCAAGGATACGGCTGGTATGACCGAAACAGATAAAAAGCGTATTGGGCTGTGGCTGCGGAGCGTTGGCTTGTTTCGTCCGACTGACTGTAGGTGTGGGCGGGAGCGAATTTGCCTGTGCTGGTTTGATGGTTGGTATACCTGCCACTGTTCCTGCGGGTAGAGAGCCTGGGGAGACGGCAGAATAACCTGGGGGTAGGCTGGATTGTAACGGATTGGTTTGCGATACGGTGTAGTGGCTGGCGATGGAGAGCAAGCGTTGCTTGACTTCGTCTGCACTAGCGGGTCTTTTGCTGATATCGACCTCGACCATTTGCATAATGAGCTGGGTGAGCCCGTTGAGGGCAGGATGGTTCGGCAATTGTGGTGAGGCGAAGTGAAATGGCGCATCGGAGGGGTCGTTACCCGTGAGCAGTTGGTGCATGGTTGCGCCCAGTGCGTAGAGGTCGGCACGCGGTGTGGTCTGCATCTTGCCGTATTGTTCCGGTGCCGCGTAGCCTGATGAGCCCAGGGCCGAGGTATCCTTGGCTTGCCCTGGTTTGAAGTGACGGGCAATGCCAAAGTCGATCAAGAAAATATGACCATCAGCGGTGAGCATGATGTTGGCTGGTTTGAGATCGCGGAAGATGATTGGCGGTTGGCGGGTATGGAGGTAGTCCAGTACGGCACAAAGTTGGATGCCAATGTTGAGTACTTTTTCAATGGATAGTTTGCCGCCCATTTTGACGAGGTATGCCTCAAGGGCCGCGCCTTCGATGTAATCCATGACGAGGTAGCAGCGACCGGTATCGTTAAATTGTTCGTAGATGCGCGGCAGGTTGGGGTGCGTCAAACCAGCGAGCAAGAAGGCTTCGCGCTTGAATGACTCGGTGGCTTCTAGTAGCTCACGTGGGTTCAGGCTGCTCTGGCTCATTTCTTTAATGGCGAGCAGGCGATTGCCAAACTGGCTGTCCGCCACTTTGTAGACGGCCCCAAAGCCACCCTTACCGATCTGTGCAAGAATGCGATAGCGTTGTTTGAGCAAGTGCTGTTGACCCAACAAGCCGGTCAGGGTATGGCTGATGGTGGCTTTGTTGGCGGTGGCATACTGGAGTGGTCGTCCGCAGGAGTTACAATACTGCGCCTGTGCTCTATTGGCCGCGCCACATGTATCACAAAATAGGGTTGAAGAAAGTGCCATACGTCTCTTTCCCGCTCATCAACGTCTCAGGTTCATTATTGGTACATTAGTACAAAAGCATGTAGGCTGTCAAGCGTTCGAGACATTTGTAACGCCGAGATTCTCATGAATATAGCCCTCTAATGAGAGGGCTAGGAATATTCTTCATGTTCAGCTTAATAATTGCGGGTGTTGTCCTCTTTGTATTTATGAGGCACCGGATTACAAAGCTGCACTGGGGTCGTTACTTACTATGGGTACTTGGAGCAACTGTTGCCCTGTTTATGACTTGGCTACTTGAATACGCATTCATTCCAGACTTTTCTAACACAAATGACCACTTAGCAGGTTTCATTTTCTGGTCTATTTTCCTGCTCTATGGACTTGTTTTGGCAGCAACTTCCTTATGGTAGAGGTTCTACAGAACCACGAACAAATCTCCTGCTACCCTAGATTTTTGATAACTGCTCAGGCTGTGCTAATGTTTTGAGTTTGGTGGCTGTGTCTGGCGAATCAGGAAATACAACATATAGAACATTACTCCAAGCATTGTCAAACGTGTTATACTGCTGAGAAAGTAGTATGTAGCGGAGGCAGTACATGGCAAAGCCGATTACCGAGAACACGCTGTTCTATGGCGATAACCTCGATATTTTACGCGAATATGTCCCTGACGAATGTGTTGACCTCATTTATCTCGATCCCCCTTTTAATTCGAGCCGCAACTATAACGTGCTGTTTAGAGATGAGCATGGCATAGAAAGTGAATCCCAAATTACGGCTTTTGAGGATACCTGGCATTGGAATTTAGAAACGCTGCAAACATATAACGATATGCTGACAGATGCGCCAGACCACGTTGGGAAAATGATTGGCTCCCTGCATGAATTTATCGGGGATAACCAAATGATGGCCTATCTGGTTATGATGACGGTGAGACTTGTCGAATTGCATCGAGTTCTTAAACCAACAGGAAGCTTATATTTACATTGTGACCAAACCTCAAGTCACTACCTCAAAATTATCCTGGATACTATTTTTGACCCACGAAACTTCCGTAACGAGATTGTATGGAAAAGAACATCTGCTCATAACGATCCCAAGCGTTACGGACGAAATACCGATACAATCCTTTACTACTCTAAGAGTGACGAGCCTACATGGAATCCGATGAGAGTCGCCTACTCGCAAGAATACATTGCGAGCCATTATTCCCAGCATGACGAGCATGGATACTACACAACCCGTGACTTGACAGCCCCTGACCATGGTGGATCGTCTCAAGGATTGAGATACATATGGAAAGGCGTTGCTTCTCCCAAAGGGAGGACGTGGACATGTGTCATCGAGAAGATGGAAGAATTCGACAAGGCTGGTCTTATTTCATACTCAAAGGGTGGAATGCCCCGACTAAAACGTTATCTCGAAGAAATGCCCGGAGTTTCATTGCAGACGCTCTGGGATGACATTCCGCCTATTAATTCTCAAGCAGCAGAACGCTTAGGTTATCCTACACAAAAACCACTTGCTCTATTAGAGCGCATTATTCAAGCCAGTAGCAAGCCTGGTGATGTGGTTTTAGATTCTTTTTGCGGATGTGGGACCGCGATTGCTGCTGCGCATAAGTTGGGTCGCAAGTGGATAGGCATTGATATTACTCATCTGAGCATCACATTAATGAAGTATCGCTTAGAAGAGATGTTTCCAGGCATTAAGTTTAAAACCATTGGGGAACCAAAAGATATTGCTGGTGCTATCGAACTTGCGAAGCATGATCGTTACCAATTCCAATGGTGGGCATTATCGCTTATTCGTGCCAGGCCGCTTGGAGGCCAAGATGGAAGCAGGGAAGGTAAGAAGGGAAGCGATAAAGGCATTGATGGGGTGATGGCTTTTATTGACGATGGAAGCGGTAAAGCAAAACGAGTGCTTGTCCAGGTGAAGTCAGGCCATGTCAAATCCGGGGACATTCGCGACCTGATCGGCACAGTTGAGGGAGAAAAGGCTGCGATAGGTGTTTTTATCACATTAGAATCGCCTACAAAAGATATGGTTGCTGCTGCTCTCAAGGTAGGATTTTATCGCTCAATTGGTTGGGGGCAGGATTTCCCACGCATTCAAATACTTACAATTGAAGAACTTCTGCGTGGAGTAACAATAAAAATGCCACCACAGTTTGGGACGTTCAAACAGGCGCAGAAAGTCGGCCAACAAGCTGAGGCAAATCAGGCAGAGCTTGGATTTGGATAATTGCCTTCCTGCATATCCTGAATGCATCTGGCAAAATAAAATCCTACCACACTTTCGCATGATAGGGATTCCTGATGAGAAGATCGTTCTGGAGGAGCAGCAGATGACCACCAATGATCCACAAGAAGATCCAAGTCTATCACAGCTATTACGTCCATTAGGTGAAAAGAAAGTTCAGTCAATCAGAAGGCTGGTTCAATGGGGCTTTGCGGTTCTTATCATCCCATCCATCACAAAATCTCAAGCATTATTCTTTCGGATACAAACTGAGAACTGGAAATCACAAATGTCCCGACCATGCTCGACTGCTCGTTCGTTTCCGTTTTGCAGACCCGGAAGCAATTGCAGAGGAATTGAAGCCTTTGACGACCAGCCATAAGGGGAGAAAGATGATCTCGAACACAGCAACGGGAATGGCAAGGAATGCCCCGTTCGTGTCCATTTCGCAATGGGCGTGGGTGCTACATGTGCATGGTGTTGACGATGCGCTCGACCTGCTTGACGTGCTGCCTTTCATGGCGAGCCAGCCACTGCGCATAGAATAGCACGGTGCGCTCGAGTACCTTTCCCGCCCCTGTCACTGTCGCCGCACGTGACCAGCCTTCGTGCGGCAACGGTTCCAGGACTGCCAAGAGATCGGCACGCTGCTTGGTAAAGGAGCGCAACGAGGGCAGGAAATCCAGTGCGAGATAGTCCGTCTTCTTGATCCAGGTGACGGGATTGACAGCCCGCAACGTCGGTGTGTCCTCAGCGATCATCGTCACGATGCAGTTGCCCCAGACGTCAGCACATGCACGAAGATGGGCAAGCACATCGTTTGCAGACCACTCATCGTAGTTGGGGGGAGTATGCAATTGGGCGGGTGTAAGCGCGGCGGTGAGCGCGGCGATGCGCGATGGCGTTTCCGCAAGTAGGGTCAGAACCTGCTCGGTCGTGAGTGATTTGTTGGGCATGTGACGTCATCCTTTCGCGCAAACCATGAGACACGCGTTGACCTCCACCTTGTTATGCAGGCTCGGACACACCGATGGCGCGGGGCGATCTGGAAGACCTCTACGCCTTCGATGCAATGGGCTGGTTGATTTCCCAGAGGTTGCCTTCTGGATCGGCAAAGTAGGCTGTGCGCAGTCCCCAGGGCTGGTCGGTTGGAGGTCTGTGAAGCGTGATTCCCTTGGCCTTGAGATCCGCGTAGGTGGCATCGACATCATCAACGCTAGCGGCCAGAAATCCACGAGGGCCGCTCTCGATCTTCAGATCAAGCGGATCCTCGCTAATCATGTGGGCGGCGGCTGAGACTTCCAACAGGAGAAAATACTGGTTTTCCATATGGAAACCGGTAGAATTGGCATCGCTGTCTGTCACTTGAAATCCGAGCGTGTCGCGATAAAATGTGGTGCATTTGGCGAGGTCTCGTACGAACAATATGGCTGCCTCGACCCTGTGGAACATGGTTTACACCTCTTCTTTCTTTCTTTGTAGAGTTATTTTGGAGTACATGCTGAGATATGTTTGTGCTCGACCTGGGATAGTGTAGCACAGAAGTGGTTTAATTGCATGCTCATCCTTGGCAATCAATGGGCGAGTCCAGCCATGCCCCACCCGCGGGCGACCCAAGGGTCCTCCCCTCGCATCCACACCGCTCCCGCCCCTACGAGATACGAGAGGCTGCTTCATGACGGCTGTAATAACAGAACCCCTCTGCTGGCTCTAATGTTATGCTGCCAGCAGAGGGGTTATAGAGAGAGGACGTGTGGTAGTTGGGATGTATTACCAGTGGCTATTAAATTCGGGTGTGGGATGAAGACGCTGATCGGGTGAGATTGTTGCACCACAGCTATCGCAATGTTCGGGAGCGGTGCCGGGGTGGGGCATGCCACATACTTCGCATACCCAGCAGCGCGCCAGTGGTTTGGGGGAAAGGAGACGCACAGCTTCTTGAACGGCAGCTTCGGTATATTGAGCCATATGATGGGTTGAGAGAGTTCTGGGTGCAATCATGATAGCCTCCTGGGTTTGTTCTATAGAGTGCGATCCCAATAGAAATAGCATATGGGTCACGCATACTATTTGCTTTCTTCAAGTTTAACAGGCATGTTCTATGGAAGTCTATGAAATATGATAGGGGTTCTGAATACTATCCATAAGTTTTTAGTTATATATACAAATGTGGATGCAATCCAATCACCTTGATTGGATTGCATCCACATTTGTATACAGGGATGGCTGATGTGCTGTGAATGTTTTGTGCTTCGCCTGGCGCCGGGGGCGGCCCCCCCACGCCAAAACCAGAACCATTGGGATGGTTGTGGGGTGGTGGGGGGTGGGGTGGTGTGGGTGTTTTAGGGCAGCGGGGGGTTTGGGGGGG
>JBBQXY010000035.1:0-37676 GCA_038209195.1 Ktedonobacterales bacterium
AGCAGAGCTTCCGCACTGCCACTTGTCATCGGTGACTCCTTCTTCTCGTTTGTTCATCATTGATTCCTGTCAATAAGAAGTCTACCAAAGATCAGGTGGAAAGTCAGCAAGCAGGCACACCAAGAGTGGTTCTGAGCCAAAAGTACGTTGGCCTTGACAAATCGACCTCGTCCCATGAATCTGGCACACTGTTGGGAGCATTATGTATACTCATTCAGCCTGTTTCCTTCTTCGCGCGATCAATCATCATGAGCCCGAACGATAAATACTATGTACTTCAAGACAAGCATAATCGATGGTTATAAGGCTAGTCAAATATGTTTTTGGCTAATAGTATGCAAAGCAACTTTTCCCAGGCTATTGACAAACCTCAAATTCTCTATTAATATCTTTATTAAAGCTATTAATAAATCTATCTAACCAGCGAAAGCGAGTATTTACGGCAGATGTACGAGTTAATTGTGCTTTCCTTGCTCATGCGGAGCCCTTTTCATGGCTACCTGATTGTGAAAATTACCAATGACATGATAGGACCCTGGGCCAAGATCAGCAGTGGAACCCTCTATCCACTTTTAACACGAATGGAACAGGCTGGTCTGATTTCTACTGTGAAGTCAGAAGGTAGTGCTGTCCCGGGAGAACGTCAATCGCGCACGTTCATCATCACCGACGAAGGCCGTAAGCGTTTTCATCAGGTGATGTTGGATATGTCCTCCAACTTGGGCGACTATCAGAACATCTTTCGCTACAAGATAGGTTTCATCGACCTGTTGCAGCAGCAAGAACGTCTACTTTTGTTTAACCACTATATCAACTATTGTCAGACCTCCATCCTGCACTTGCAGACGGAGATGGCGAGTCTCGCTCACGAGCTTTCCAATCACACCAACCAACATTTTCTGGAAAATGTGCTGGGCGTGATGAAACATATGGAGGCACAGACACAGTCAGAATTGGCGTGGGCTAGAGGCTTACATGAGCAAGAACTTGCGAGGAGTACATAATGTCATCGAACAGCGTATTGAGCCGACAGCCATTAGCGACACTGGGCAAACTCACTGCAACGGCATTGCTTGGGGCCGCGCTCGCTTTCGCTATTCTTTTACTGACGATCTTACTGGCTACGGGTATCATTATTCTACCGTTGCTAATCGTCACTATTGTCTTGCTCATCATAGCAGGTATCGTCGCTACCGGCTTGCGTTGGACACCACTACTTGGTGCTCTGATGGGTCTGGGAACGTTGATTGGAGGAGTGTTCACCCAGCAATACTTCGTGTACCACCTCATGTATCCTGCCGAAGTAGTGCCCTTTCTCTTGTGCCTGCTCATCTGCGCCTTTGCCACACTTGCAATCTTTACTGGTATTGGCGCGACAGTCCAAAATTACCGCACCTCCACTCGGCAGACACCGCCTTGGCTTCCCACTCCATTGGCCGCTCTAGGAGGTTTCATCATGGGAGCTTTCCTAGTGGCCCTCCTTGTTGCCGCGACATCACAACCTTCCTCTGCTACAACCAGCGTTAATGGTGTACCGGCAGTGCATCTGGGGGTGAGCAGTTTTGCACAGTCAACAGTCACCATCGCTAAAGGCTCGAAACTCATGTTGATCGATGATGGTCAGTTTCCCCATATCCTGCAAAATGGTTCATGGGTAAACAACACGCCTCATCCAGCAACCGAGCCAAGTGCTCCCACTGTTCAGAACCTCAATGTGAATGGCAACTCCGTCGAGATCGGGCCATTTAGTACCGCCGGCACCTTTCATCTCTACTGTACAATCCACCCAGGTATGAATCTGACCATTGTAGTCCAGTAACGTAAAAAGCGAAGAAGCCAACAGTATATCCATCACATCGCTAAACTCCTTTTGGGTGTGCAACATTGCTCACTTGACCACATGGATGTATCGAAAAAAGTGCTATGATATATCTGATTCAAGCAGTGATACATCAGCACTTTTCGATTTGCCGTTGTTGGCGAGACAAAAAGTGCAGGAGGTAATAGCATTGAGCACTTCAACATACACTGACCTTTTCACACACTTTCAGGAACGACTCTCTTCAGCCGGTGGCGAGACTCACCGGGCGATCTCTTTAGCGGGCGCGGCGGATATTATTGCTGCGCACCCAGCGTTGAGCGCCGGTGAAATTGTCATCCCGCCAGATTTTGGTACACATCCACAATGGGGAGCGATCCTTTTGCTTTTGAGCGAGAAAGGCATTGCGCTACGCGAGGCTGGCGATCCTGCCTGTGTTGCTGATTCACCGGCTGGTCTTTCTGCCGCGGAACTCGCCATCGCTGAAACGGGTTCTGTTCTCCTCGCTGAAAATTCACTCGCAGCCAGGGTAGTGAGTATGCTAACATTGACGCACTTCGTTTTAGTGAATGAGGATAGGCTCGTTCCTATGCTCGATGACGCTGCTGGAGTGCTCCAGCAAATGGCCAGAGCAGGTGCAAATCAGCGTCATTACATGACTTTTGTGACTGGCCCAAGTCGTACGGCTGATATCGAACGCACACTGACCATTGGTGTGCAAGGACCAAAGACGTTATGTGCCATTGTTGTTACAGAAAAGAAAGGAACTCAGCCGTGACTGAAAAATATGAAGTCACCCCTCCTCAACAGTTTGTCAGTGAAGAATTAGCCAATCCGACCAACGAGAATCAGCCATTTAAGGTGCGCCTTGCGGATGCCCTTAACGACGATAACATGCATCGTGCCCTGGAACGTTTTGCTCCTTCCTGGCGTGCATCCCGTGTAGAAGTTTTTGCATCCGAAGAAGCCGATTATGGCTCTGACTATAGCTTCGCGCACATGCGCTCTACCCTGCGCAACGCCAAGGATTATGCCATTGAGCACCAGGAAGAATTGATAACACAATTTAAAGCTCAGGCTGAGGCTGCTGGTGCAATTATCTACGAGGCACGTACAGCGGAGGATGCTAACCGCTATATTTATGAACTGTGCCAGCGCAAAGGCATTGACCTCGTCGTCAAATCTAAGACGATGGTGAGCGAAGAGACCGAGTTGAATCACTACCTGGAAGCTCGTGGCATCAAGGCCGTTGAAACCGATCTTGGTGAATGGGTGGCCCAACTCGCGCATGAGCGCCCCTCGCATATGGTGATGCCCATTATTCACAAGAGCCGCCAGCAGGTAGGTGCCATCCTTACCGAAGCTCTTGGGCGCGAGATTTCGCGTGAAGATGTTGCCGAACAAGTCGCCGTCATTCGTATTGAGCACCGCAAGTCATTTCTCAGTGCTGGCATGGGTATCAGTGGGGCGAATGCGCTCATCGCTGAGAGCGGCACCGTGATGATGCTTACGAACGAGGGCAACGGTCGTCTCGTAACTTCTCTGCCCCCGGTGCATGTCGTTATGGCTGGCTATGATAAGCTGATCAGCACATTTTCGGATGCCATGACGCAATTGCGCCTACTTGCCCGCAGTGCCACCGCTCAGCAATTGACCAGCTATACAACCTTAATCACCGGCCCCTCTGCACCTGATAAAGAGATGCACATTGTACTCATCGATAATGGGCGCAGTGAGATGCGCGCCGACCCCCGCTTTAAAGATGCCCTGCGCTGCATTCGTTGCGCCGCCTGTGCCAACATCTGTCCGCCCTATCAGCAAGTGGGAGGGCATGCCTTCGGATATATCTATAGTGGTGCTATTGGCCTCGTCATCACTCCGTTCCTGCACGGCATTGAGGCCGGAGCAGGCCCACAGAGCCTCTGTGTCAGTTGTAACGCTTGTGAAACAGTCTGCCCTGTCGAGATACCACTCCCAAGCCTGATTCTCGATGTACGTAGCCGCGTTGTCGACGTAAAAGGTCTGCATTGGATCAAGAAACTTGTCTTTGGAGCGATGGCCCATCCACGTTTCTTTGGTTTCTTTACTCGTCTTGCTAGTGTAGGTCAATTACCGATTACAAAGGGCGGCAACTATATACGTACAAATAGCTTCGGTATATTGAGCAAACTTCCTATCATAAGCTCTCTTGTCAGGCTTGCACGATGGCGCAGTCTTCCTGCCTTCGCGGCGATACCCTTGCGCGATCGGGTAAAAGCACAGTTGTCGCGGCCTGTAAGCACGACATTGAATCACACCGATACGCAGCATTCCAGCCTGAAAGTTTGCTACTTCGCGGGCTGTATGATTGACCGTCTTTTTCCTGAAATGGGAGAGGCCGCTATCAAAGTGCTGCAGAGGTGTGGCGTCCAGGTCACATTCCCGCAACAGCAAAGTTGTTGTGGCCTGATTGCGCTCAATTCTGGCGATCGCGCCGATTGTGTAACCATGGCTCGGCAGACAATTACAATGTTGGAGCAGGCATTGAAAGAAAGTAAAGCTGACTACATTGTCGGCGCTACGACGAGCTGTGTTGTCACCTTGAAGCAAGACTATATCAGGCTCTTTGAGGACCTACAGTTGCACGGGTGGCTACGGCGAGCACGAGCTCTTTCAGAAAAGGTAATTGATTTTGCCAGCTTTTTGGATGATGTCGTGCTGGTAGAAGGAGCTACTCTTCCCCTAGGGAGACTCAAAGTGTCACCTGCTCCGATTGTGACCTATCACGATTCCTGCCAGTCGATTAATTGTCTTGGGCTACAGTCAGAGGCGCGGCATATCATTCAGGATGTGCTGGGTCTAGAGTTGCGCGAGATGCCCCAGTCGGACGTATGTTGCGGCTTCGGCGGTGCGTCTTCTATGGAGCATGGCGATGTAGCGGAACGCATTATGAACAATAAGTTGAATAACGCGCAGAGTACGGGCGCTACGGTGCTTGTGACAGACAATCCCGGCTGCCTCATGCATCTTCGCGGTGGGGTAGATGCCAGCGGACGGCCTCTCCGTGTATTGCACCTTGCTCAACTGATCGCTGAACAGTTAGCGTAAAAAAACTCCTTTTTTGTCACCTGCTTGCAGATAGTCACGTACTACCTGCAAGCAGGTGACATTTAGGTGGTTGCTTGCTATAACCCAGCTTGCACATACCCTCAAGCATTCCTAATGCAGCACTGTGACGCAATAGATCAAAAAGGATGAGTTCTTGAGCAATGAATTTGCAACTCACTTTCAGGTGGAGATCGACAAGCGTCTTGCCCTCATACCTAGAGCAAGTGATAAAATGAACAGACGATATTGGAAGATCAGTTTGAGGAGCAATAAAGATGGATGAACCAAAGGTTCTGCAAGGCGCAGAACCCTTCTATGCTGAAGGTGGACGTATAGGCATTCTCGTCTCACATGGCTTTACGGGCTGCCCGCAGAGCATGCGTTATTTGGCAGAACAACTAGCTCAGGCAGGATACAGCGTGGCGTTACCGCGTTTGAAGGGACATGGCACCACAGTAGCTGATATGGCAACCAGCACCGCTACCGATTGGATCGCCGATCTTCACACCGCCCTTTCCTGGCTCCAACAACGCTGCGATACATTCTTTATGACAGGCTTATCCATGGGTGGCACGTTGACGCTCTTCATGGCAGGTCAATACCCTGGTCTTTTCAAGGGCATTCTGCCCATCAATCCCCTCATCTTTACCAATAACCCCGACTTGGCTTCGCTGGCCTATATGGTTAATGGGCCAACTGAGATTCCTGGCATTGGGAGCGACATCAAAGCCCCTGGCGTCACCGAACTAGCCTATGCTACTACACCAGTTCCCACTATCAAAGAGCTGTATGCCCTGGCAAAGGTCACGGACGAACTCTTACCGCGCATTGCCATTCCAACCTTGATCTTCGTTTCGCGGGAAGACCATGTTGTCCTGCCCGCCAATACAGCCTACATTCTCAACAAGATCAGTAGCACAGACAAACGTCAATGCTGGCTTGAGGAGTCGTACCACGTAGCCACTTTGGACAACGATAAAGACATCATCGTTCAGGAAAGCCTTGCTTTCTTGCAAGCCAACGCTAGCGGCATCTAGGAGTCAGCAATAAGGAGGGATCGTACACAATTTGTGTACGATCCCTCCTTATTGCTGACTCCTAGACGCCTTTCACTGCATCCCATCAGTTCCTGCCCCGCACACTAACGCGCACACTTTCTCCGATGGCGTCGGGGTGACTTTCCCCGACAGTAGTGCTGCAACGGCTGCCGCTCCACTCAGTTCGGCTGCTACACCCATCTCAAACCAGAGCCAACGAGCCGCCTCCCGCATCTCTTCGTCTGTTACCAACACAATATCGTCCACATGCTGTTGAATGATCTCCAGGTTCACGGCAGCACTGCGGCGTGGTGCCAGAGTTCCGGCTGTCGTCGTAATCTGTGGCAATTCCACTATTTCGCCTGCTCGCACGCTTTCATACAGTGTCGGCGCCCCCACTGGTTCAACTCCTATCACCTTTATCTCCGGTTTTATGCTTCGTGCTGCTCGACTCACCCCAGAGATCAGTCCACCGCCTCCAATAGCTACCAGCAGCATATCGATGTCGGGAGCTTCCTCCAGAATTTCCAGCCCAATCGTTCCTTGTCCAGCAATCACCACTGGGTCGGCAAAGGGATGAATGTAGTTCAAGCCCTGCTGCTCGGCAGCTTGCAGTGCGGCCTGATTCGCCTCGTCCCAACCAGCCCCTGCTGAGATAACTTTGGCATCCCAACTTTCCAGCCTTTGCACTTTCACTGGGGGCGTACTCAGCGGCAGATAGATGGTCACAGGAACGTGCGCGAGCCATCCCGCGTAGGCGACCCCCAATCCATGATTGCCACCCGAAGCGGTGACAAGCCCATATTGAAGTTGGTTGGGAGCAAGGCTGAGCAGTTTGTTCACCGCCCCGCGTGCTTTAAAAGAGCCACAAATCTGCAAACATTCCAGTTTTAGATAGAGAGCCTCAGCTTGACATACTGGTTGCTTGACAGGCTTTGCCTCTATCAGTGGGGTGCGCCGAATATACTTAGCAATGCGAGCATGGGCCGCCTCAATATCTTGTAACGCTATCACGCTGTTTTTCTCCGCCCCTAGTAGTTTACTGCGTAGCGATCGCCGCTCTGCCACCACGCAGGACATATTTCTGTATCTTGCCTGTGGCAGTCTTGGGCAATTCAGTTACAAATGTGAACGTTTTCGGCACTTTGAAGTGTGCCATATGGTCGCGAACGAAGGTACGTAGCTCCTCCTCTGTTGTGCTCTGCCCTGACTTGAGCACAACAAATGCGTGTGGTGCCTCGCCCCACTTCTCATCTGGCAGCCCCACGATCGCGACCTCCATGACCGCCGGGTGACGCAGGAGCATACCCTCAACCTCGACTGAGGAGATATTCTCTCCCCCACTGATAATCACGTCCTTCAAACGATCGCGGATCTCGACATAGCCATCAGGATGGACGATAGCCGCGTCGCCTGTATGAAACCATCCTCCCTCAAAGGCGCGTGCCGTAGCTTCGGGGTCGTTGTAATAGCCCTTCATGACAACATTGCCACGTGTCACAATTTCGCCGAGTGTCATCCCGTCGTGAGCAACCTCGTTGCCCTGTTCGTCGACTACCAGTAATTCACCGGAGGTGATCAACTCTACTCCCTGGCGAGCTTTGATGGTTGCCCGTTCCTTAGGGGAAAGCGTGGCGTGCTCTGGCCGTGGTTCGCAGATGGTAATGAAAGGTGCCGTCTCGGTCAGACCATACACCTGTGTGATCTCCCAACCTAGTTCGCCTTCGATGCGTTCGATGGTCGCCGCGGCTGGTGGCGCGCCTGCTGCCAGCACACGCACTTTTGGGCGCTCCCACTCCTGCGAAGCTAGCGTTTCTCCAACTTCCGTGGGAAGCAATATTTGACGTACATCTTCAGGTGCATTGGCGATGCCAATCAGTACGGTCGGTGCAGCGCAGAGCAATGTTATCCCTTCATCGCGCACGAGTGTGAAAATAGCTCGCGGTTCCACCCTGCGTAGGCAAACGTGGGTTCCACCGACGGCGGTAATAATCCAGACGAAGGTCCACCCATTGGCATGGAACATCGGTAGTGTCCACAAGTAGCGATCGGCGGGTGACATCGAAATGTGGATCAGCGTCCCCACGACATTCATGTAGGCATTGCGGTGCGTAATCATCACCCCTTTGGGGCGCGAGGTCGTGCCGCTCGTATAGTTGATGGTCAGCAGATCATCCTCGGCAATCGGTGGACGGTCGAAGGTTTCTGGCGCACTCTCCAGCACTGTCTCGTAGTCAAGCCAGCCTGTTTCGCGTAAAGCATCGGTCAAACCTTCGAGTGCCACGAAATGCTGCACCTCTGGCAACTCGTGGCGAATTTGTTCAATCATTGCTAAATAGTCGCTATGGACACACAGTACCTTCGCACCACAATGCCCGATAATGTAGGCGAAATCGTCAGCAATGAGACGATAGTTGATCGGGACGAGTACCGCACCAATTTGGGGCACAGCGTAAAAGGATTCGAGGAGGGCATGCGTGTTGGGCGCAATGTAGGCTACGCGGTCTCCCTGACTGACGCCCAATTGCTGTAGTGCGGCAGACCAGCCATCACAGCGTCTGCCAAACTCCGCGTACGTCAGGTGTAGACTTTCGTCGACAACAGCCTCGCGGTCAGGATAAATGTGCCGGGCGCGGCGCAGGAACTCGAGCGGGGACAACGGTGTTTCCATCGAATAACCTCCTGAAATGTCAGCGTTTTTTACAGCTTTCAGCGCAAATCAAATGTAGTTCATCTTTAGTGCAGAGGAACGAATTGTGCTTTCATAAAGGGATAGAGCGGAAAGGTACTCAACTCCTGCTCAAGCTGTTCTTTTGACTCCCCATCCATGAGCAACCAGACCGTTGTACGGTCGGCACTTATATAAATTGCTTCAACTATTCCCTTATCCTCGAGTTCTTCGATGTGTTCCTGCTCTTTAGGAATCAAAGCACTCATTGCTTTAAAGTCTTGAGCTTCAAAGTGAATGGTAATCATCATTCTCATAACTAACCTCTTACCGTCTATCACGGTTACTTCGAATTTGGCTTCCCCTTGTATCTCGCTTCACATACACATTCAAAGGCTTTTACAAAGGAAAAATTGTACTCAATATGGCTGATTATATCAGCCACTGCGCGAGAACTGCAAGCGGCTTTCACGCGTGGCTTACTTCTGCTGTTCCGAGCAATCTGAGCATCAATTGGCCCACCTCACTCCTTTCTTATCGCTGATTTCCAGTCTTTCATGAAAAAAGAAGTGATCGTCATCACAGTTCCAGGCGCAGCACACCACGCTTGAGAGCAACTGTCACCGCCGCTGTGCTATCAGTGACGCCTAATTTCGCAAACAAGTGAATCAGGTGAGTCTTGATCGTCGCTTCGCTCAGGTAGAGGGTATGCGCGATCTCCTTGTTGCTTGCTCCCTGTGCAACCAGTGTCAGCATCTCAAGTTCATGTGCACTCAGGGCCTCATTGGTAGGTATCTATTTCTGCCGGAGCAGTCGCATCGCCACCGCAGGTGCCAGTACGGCTTTCCCCTGAGCTACAGCACGAATGGCTGCGAATAGCTCGTCCCGTGGGGTGTCCTTTAGCAGATACCTAGCCGCCCCTGCCTCTATTGCTTGCCGGATATCGGCTTTGCTCTCATATGTTGTCAACACCAACACAGGCGTTTTTGGCTGCTGTTTGTGAATCTGTGCTGTGGCTGCCACTCCATCCATTTCTGCCATCCGCAGGTCCATCAGCACCACGTCTGGGCGCAATTGCGCTGCCAGCGCGACAGCTTCCACACCTGTAGTTGCCTCACCCACCATTTCGAAATCGGGCTGGCTAGCGAGCACGCCCTGTTCGATCCCGCCTACCAACATTACCTGTTGCCATGCAGATAAGACGGTGAATAGGATTGCGTCCACAATCTTCCCAGGCAATGGCGGCAACATAAATACTTGCGGATACAAGCCAGCCAGAACAAAAAGAAAGACCGGGTTCAGTTCCGTGAGTCCGAACCAAAGTGTCCAGCCAACAATGAAATAGCCTATGGTGAGTAGAGAGTGCTTTTGCCCGAATAGAGGTGATAGTACGACACAAACTCCGTACCATAGACCCAATGCCAGCGAGAGACCAAGTTGCACACCCTTGTACTGCCACGTACGTGATCCATCCATCAAGTCTATCCCGTTCGCCAAAACCAGCACCACATAGAACAATCCATGCCAAAATGGCATCCAACGTATCTAGACGGGAGTAGTCCTGACGAAGGATGATTGTTGTCGCGAATTGAAGATAGGCATGCGCAGGCTCCTGCTTCGATCAGAACAACTGTGAGATTTCCTCAATCCATCCAATACTACTCTACATCGCTCTCGTGTTCTTTTCCTCGTTCATGCTCTACTTCTCAAGAAAAAAAGTATGAATGCCTCTTCAACTGCGATGAGGATTGGGGATCAGCGGGAAGACACACATTTCAGGCTTTAGAGGTAACGAAAAATCACGAAAAATCCATGAAAGCATCGTTTATCTTTGTGGATTGACGTTACGCCTTGGATATTATTAGTTGTGGAGAGCACCATGCGGAACAACATTGTAGGCAAAATCATTATTGCCTTCGTAGCTGTTGCCTTCATGGGGCTCAGTCTTCACCGTATATCCTTAGTTGTCCAAGCAAGACAAGACCAACGAATCTCTCTGGAGGGTCAAACAGTTCCTTTCCTAGAGCAAGCACACCTGCTCGGAGCTGCGAACGCACAGCAAAAGTTAGCTCTCTCGGTTGGTCTCCAATTGCGGAGTCAGCAGGAGCTAGAAAACCTGCTTAGCAACATGTATAATCCCCGCTCACCAGAGTATTATCACTTTCTCACACCGCAGAAGTTTGCCGACGAATTTAGCCCAACTGCACAGCAACAACAGCAAGTCAAAGACTATTTAACGAGTCAGGGTTTCATTGTACTCAAAGTCTCGTCGAATGGCCTGTTGATAGATGCCAGTGCGACTATCGCCCAAGCCGAAGCCGCTTTTCAAGTCAAGATCAACAACTACTCATTGGGAACAAACCGGTTCTTTGCCAATGCCACTCCACCAATCATTCCTGCATCGCTAGTATCGATCATTTCCTCAATTGGGGGTCTCGATGACAGTGTGCATTTGCATCCGTCCTATCATGTTGTTACTCCAAAGAGTAGAAGATTGAACAATCGTGGTGTCAAATATTCTCAGCCGCATGCTGCGCAACAAGGTTTTGGGCCGTCAGATCTCATAAAAGCCTACGACTCTACCCCATTGCAGCAAGCGGGTATCCAAGGCACGAACCAGACCGTCGCCGTATTCGAGATGGATGGCTACCAGAGTAGTGACATCACCCAGTATCTTCAAAATTATCAACTGGGCAATCCCACCATTAACAATGTGCTGGTTGACGGTTTTAATGGTTCGGCTGGAACGGGGGCTATTGAAGACGAACTGGACATTGAAATCGTAGCAGCTATGGCTCCCAAAGCTAGCCAGATTGTCTATGAAGGACCTAATACGACACAGGGAGTAAATGACACCTATAACCAGATCGTCATAGACGATAAAGCGCAAATCGTCACTACCAGTTGGGGTGAGTGTGAGTCGATGAGCGGCAATGCTGAATTGCAAACACTTGATACTATCTTCAAACAGGGCGTAGCTGAAGGAATCTCTCTGTTTGCAGCCTCTGGCGACTTTGGCGCGTACGATTGCAGGGATATCAATTTGGCGGTTGATTCGCCTGCCAATGATCCAAACGTTATCGGAGTCGGTGGAACCACTTTGCAGTTGAATGGAGGAACTTACAGCAGTGAATTGGTATGGAGCAACCCGAACAATATACAGCGTAGCCCAAAAGGAGATGGCGGTGGCGGCGGTATTAGTAGTTACTTTCAACAGCCAAGCTGGCAGACTGGCCCTGGTGTGAAAAACCAGTACAGCAACGGTAATCGCGAAGTTCCCGATGTCGTGGCAGATGCAGACCCAGCTACAGGGTATGCTGTCTACTGTACTGTTATAGCCACGGGTTGTAATGCAAGCGGCTGGACCGAGGTCGGTGGTACTAGCTCTGCAGCTCCCCTTTGGGCTGGCAGTACGGCAACGATCAACGATTATCTACAACAGCAGGGCAAACCGCGTATAGGTTTTGCAAACCCGGCACTCTATGCTTTAGAGAATTCGCAGCAGGCCTATCCGCCATTCCACGATGTAACAATCGGAAACAATCTCTATTATCCCGCGACTGCCAACTATGACGAAGCAAGTGGCTGGGGGTCGCCAGATATCTACAATATTGCTCGTGACCTCGCTACCGTCAGCAGTGGCAATCCAACACCGACTCCAGGCCCTTCAAGTACTCCTTCTCCTTCGTAGCCTACTGTGCATTGATACATACTTACAACGTAGAGACCAATCTCTACGTTGTAAGTATGTATCAATGCACAGTATTTTAGGCTTTATCAGCCGGACTACTTACTCTGCTTAACTTCGTTAGTATCTACAATAGTCGGGTCGTCATCTACATGGATACCAAAGGGTCCTTGCCAGCGAGGCAACTCATACGAAATCAACTCATCCTTGCCATCACCCTCTTTGGGCGTAATACGAGCTACGACCTCGAGGCTATGGATAGGGCTTTCGACGACTGACACCGCGGTGACCACTGGCTCAACTTCGTTTTTAGGCGGTCTGAGTGTGGCAGAATACGACCACAAGCCATCCTCTATTGATCCCTTTGGATGAGTATAGTGGTCGATAAAGGGACCTCGCGGAACGAGTAACTCAAAGCCGTTCTTGGCATTCTGAATGAGAGATGGAGAGCCAGTTATTCCGCTGATGGTTTTTCCACTTACTGTCAGAGGAACAGCTTTTGGACTGGATGACAATGGATCAGATGATTTGTACGTGTAGGAAATCAGGTAATCCTTGTGGTCGTCTGCTGGCGATGTGTCTTTCTGCTGCTGTGGAGACGTTTGTGGTACTACGTGAGCGATTACCTCGAAACCACCTGAAGCGATTTGTGTGAAAGCAACTGCTGACTGCATCTCATCTTCCCCCTGAGGAGAAGTTAGTGCAGTAACAAACTTCCAAACCCCCTCTTTTATTGAACCAGCATCGTGGATATAGTGATCGATAAAAGAGCCTCGTGGAACCAGCAATATAAAGGTGCCTTCTTCAGACTGAATAATGGCTGGAGCTCCAGTCGTACCCCTAATAGGGCCATTCTCCGTAGAAAGGTTGGTTGGCTCTTCCCAGCCCGAGGACGAATCAAACACATAAGAGATCAGGTAATTCTTGTCTGAAATCTCTCGAGGCGTCACCAAGGCAACCGCTATAAAGTTCCGCGAACCGCTCTGGATGAGTGAGACAGCGTTGTCTGGAATTGTCCCTCCTTCGGGAACATTGAGCCTATTCACATGCTGCCACTGCTTTTCCTGAAGTGTCCCTGGTCGATGGCTATAGTGATCGATGAAGGTCCCTTGCGAGAAAAGTAACTCATAGGAATCTGCCTTACTCTCAAAGGTGTCGAACGTACTCCGGATCAACGAGCCGCTCCAAGGCATCTGGCAGGAAATTGGTGAACCATTTGCTGAACTGTAACCACTTCGCCCAGCACTATTCCAGTTCGTTACAGTGTAACTGTAGGTGGCGTTCGGGTTCAAACCAACGCCATTGTTGTTATCGTAGAACCACCAAGGGAATGGTTTCTTAAAATCCCTTGGGATAAGGGAGAAACTACGACTCGTTGCTCCTCGATCCAATTCAATACTAGCAGCATTAGAGTCATTAGACCAGTAGACGGTTATAGCACCACAGTCTTGCTCTATAAATGTTATTATAGGCATAGGAACCTCCTCAAAATGCAAAATTTCTTTGCAAGAGACGTTCACAGTCACTCTCCCCGCCTCATCTGCCAATTGCATCCTTAGCGGGAAGCGATTGTTTCCATCTCAACTCTTAATCATTGACTAGTACAAAAGACACAGTACAGTGACAAAACGGTGACAGACGCACAAAAATCACTACATTACACCTCCTCATCAAGTGGCTGCGTGAGCATTCGAACAGACCATGCTATGGCTTTCACCAAAGGGAAACTGCTTCCACTCACCTGCCGAAAGATCGCGATTGGCAATCATACATGCGTGGTCACGCCACGACGGTACAGTGACGTCCCACAATGCGTAAATGTCTTTTCCTGAATGGTCAACTACCGTGGCAAGCTGCCGTCCATTGGGACTGAAAGCAACACTTCCCATGTTTGCATCTGCTTCGTTGAAAGCAGGAGCTAAGGGCAGCTCTTGTAATACATCCCATAGGACAAAGACAAAGTGAGTGCCGGGAGAACTATACGAAACTAACTCATTACCGTCCGGGCTAAATAGGAGATTGCCATAGTAATCGGCATACGTCGTAGTGTCTGCCAGGATAGAGAGGTTCTGACCAATTTGCGTTCGAGTGTTTATATTCCAGAGAATAATCCCATCTTGGCTGCTCGATGCCAGTGTCTTACCATCAGGACTGAATGCCACATCTTCAACCAGAAATTTATGACCGAGAAGAGAGAGACCCTTCGGATGACTGGTTGCTACATTCCACAGCAAAACCTGCCCTTGACCGCAACTCCCATCACTATTCTCCTTCCCGCAACCACCCACTGCTAGCTGCGTGCCATCGCGGCTAAATGCAACTGGAGGTGGAAGACCCGCAAAATTAGGATACGACAGCGAAAGAATCTTCGCTCCCGTTGCTACGTTCCAAAGGAGAATTGTTCCGCTAGCACCGCTCGCCGCCAAGATATGGCCATCCGAGCTCAGCATAACTCTTTGCAAGAGATCTGGTAAGATAAAGGGTACGCCTAACGGTTTTCTGGTCTTTACATCCCAGAGGACAATGGTGCCATCCGCTCTTCCCGCCGCTAGGATTGCACCATTGGCACTGAACGCAAAGCTCTGAAGAACATTCACGGGTTTACGTTGACCGTTTTGTGGCACCCGCAGAGGAAAGCTATGCATGTCGACTGTCTGCACGAGTTGTCCAGTATTTGCATCTTGCAAGAAGAATTTCTCTGTTCCTCCTGTAATCAAAAGCGTGCCATCGGGACTAAATCGGCTGCTGAGCCAGCCGCTGATGTCCGCGAGTCGCTGACTAATAGGACTCACGGAGGCAGTATTCCAGAGTAGAAGAGCCTGCCCGCTACTAGCAGACGCTAAAGTCTTGTTATCCGGGCTGAAGACAACCTGGGTCTTTGCCTGTCCATCACCATTGAGTGTGGCGATAGACTGTCCAGAGGACTGTCCAGTAGCTACATCCCATAGACGAATCGTTTTGTCCGTGCTCGCAGTTGCCAGGGTTTTGCCGTCTGGGCTGAACGTAACACTCGTCACGGCACCAGTGTGCCCTTTCAACGTGGATTTGGGATTGAACTGTCCAGACACAATATTCCATAGATACACTTCTTGATCTATACCCCCAGAGGCCAGCATAGTGCTATCTGTTGAGCTGAACGCGAGACTATTGGCTCCGCCAGTAACAAGCACGGAAGATGTAAGCAAACCTTGCGCTACATCTACCAATTGAATATTCGTATCAGTACTCACCGCCAAGAACGTACTGTTGGCGTTGAACGCCAGACTATTCGCAGCCCCCGATAGAAGGATTGAGAAAAGAAGCTGCCTCGGGCGTGAGACAATATTCCATAGATTGATTTGCGTTTCGACACAGAGCGCATTCGCGTCAGTGGAATACGTGAAGCAGCGAGCCGAGGCTACTAGCTTACTATCCGGACTCATGGCAATAGTTGTGAGCGGAGCCAGATTTCCGGGGCGAGGATGCACCATTGGGCCTTCTAATTTGGCTATTTGCGCGTCCTTTTCTCTATCCCATAGCCATACACCATCGCCGTTCGAGATGGCGAGTGATCGATCATCTATGCTCAAGGCCGCACTGCCAATCCTTGTAGGTCCGTTCTGGAGCGCAAGAGGGCGAACTGTCCTTTTTTGCGTATCCCACACGGATACGCCACTGACATCCGAGGCAATCAGCAAGCGACCGTTAGGATCATGACTAAAAGTAAGCATATTAGTGTCTCTCGCTCCAGCGTGGAGCATAGTCATAATTTGAGGGTTCTTCTCAAGAACAGCGAGAAGCGTACTGCGCGTCTCAAAATTGTCAGCTATCTGCGAGGCTTTGACGCTTAATAGAAGCGCAAGATCAAGTTGATTTTGATCCAGCGCATTGGTCGCACTGAGTACGAGGGCGCGCGAACCGGCTAAGTCTCGCTCAGTCAGCGTCTGCTGCTGCAATAGTATGTTCTGCTGGAGATACGCTCCAAGCACAGAAGCAAAGACGATGCTTGCCACTAAAAACAGTGTGAGTATGGCAACAAGGCCACGCAATCTATTCACTGTCTGGCGCTTTAATTTCACTTCTCGCATCTGGCGACTCTGTTCCAGTGCCTTCTCGTGCTCGTGTTCGGCAACACTAGCCTGGAGAAAGTCTGCCTCGTCTGCGTTTAGCACGTTTCGCTCTGCCCAGTCCTGCGCTTCGGCGAGTCGGGTACCCCGATAGAGTCGATCCCTTGGCCTGTCACGCCGCATCCACTCCACGGCATCTACACTAATCGCCTGCTGGAGGATGATGTCATCACGCGCCTCACGTAGCCACTCTGTAAAACGGGCCCATTCGCGGATGAGGGCTTCATGGCTCACCTCAATAGTGGTGATGCCGACAACCTCGTTTGTCGTTAGCAGACGGGCAGCGACGAAGACATCGGTAACTTCCCGCATCAGGGCTCTTTGCCGTGGATCGGGAAGCGAAAGTTCAGAGAGGGCCGCACGGCGACGCGTCGTGTCTTGCTCGTTCGCTCCTGGATCGATTAAGCGCAGGAATAAGGCTCGCGCCAGTTGGCGATGTTCATTTGTAGGCAATGAGGTGTAGGTAGACTCAGCATGCTTAGCCAGGGCGCCTTTAACGCCACCAATTTGTCGGTAAGCCTTATTGGTCAACCAGCGGCCTTCACGCAGCCGGAATAACTGATCCAGTGTGAACTCTAAGAGCGGCAATGCCCCTATCTGTCCCTGTGCCTCGAAAAGTAGATCGCCCACCAGGTTATCCTCGAAGATCACCTGCACATCGGGCTGTACAGCGGGCCGCTCAATGATGGAGCGAAGTTCGTGTGGGTTCATGGAGAGCACCGCTTTTTGATGTGCCTGGATTAAGTAGCTCAGGTTTGGGTATTGCATTGGTCGATCATAAAAGTCTGCCCGCAGGGTCAACAGAATGAGAAGTGGTCCGCAGGGTTCCATCGCAGCAGTCACGAGCAGGTCAATGAAGCGCTGGCGTTCCCTTTCGGATGACGCTTGGGTGAATACTTCTTCAAACTGGTCAATTGTGAGCACAACTTTGCTGCCCCGTTGTGTATTCAGTTGGGCTGCGAGGAGATGGAGACCGCGAGCCGAGTCATCGTCCAGGTCCTCACGAATAGAGCGCAGACTTCTCTTGGGCAAGTGAGGCGCGCATGCCAGCGCTAGCGACTCGAGAGGATGTTCACCTGGCACCATTGGATGGAGGTAGACCCACCCCTCACTGCCAGGTAGCGCGCTTTGCTGCAATGCCGGAAGCAGACCGGCCATCACCACGCTCGACTTGCCAGAGCCGCTTGGCCCGATTACTGTCAACAGCCGCGAACCGGGCATAGCAGGTTTTTCTGCCGCGAGCAACTCTTCAATCGTTTCCGCCAGTTCCTCGATGAGCGTATCCCGCCCGAAGAAATCTTTGGCATCTTCCCGATTGAATGCATATAGACCTTTAAAGGGATTGCGTAGTTCGGCTGGAAGTGCTAACAGTGTTGCTTCTTCGGGAGAGACGGTTGGCTTTCGCTCCTCAAGGTAAGCCATTATCTCATCAATGGCAGCCGGATAGCGCGTCTCACGTGCATCGACCAAGTCTATCAGGGCTGTTCTGCCCCACGCTTCAGGGAGCACCTGCGCAAGCTCATCGCCTGCCGCCCTGACAAACACCATGCGTTGCTGGTACATCCCGGCAATGCGCAGTTGTTCTTTAACAGCTCTTGAAGAGCGCGTAGCTGGAGAAACGACCACCAGGATGGCGCGTGCGTCACGAACGGCTTGTCGCAGTGCATCTTGCTGGGCGGCAGTGTTATCTTCTGAGGCACAGGAGATAGCAATCCCACGTTCTTCCATATCCGCTCTCAGGCGGCTGGCGAATCGCTCATCAGCATGTGCCGCAATGAGAAAGATGTGACGCGGATGTGTTATTTGCGTACTATACTGGGTGAGAGTAGTTTCTGTGTTCGTAGCTGGGGATGAAATAATCTTTAGTTCCGCCAGCAGGGGCTGAGTGGCATCGTCCAAGAGGGCGATGGCGTTCTGTTGGCTTGCCTTTGCTAATGCGACTGCAAAAGCTTGCATGCTGGTGAAACGCTGCCGAGGGTCCTTTGCCAGTGCTTTGAGTACCACGCGTTCCACCGCATCGGGCACATCTGGTCGTTTCTCTCGTAAAGAGGGAGGAGTTTCGAACAGATGTTGATTGATAATCGCCCCCAGTCCCCCAGTGAATGGGCGCACGCCGCAGATCCATTCGTACGTGATAATGCCCAGCGCATATTGATCGCTGGCAAAGGTGGGTTTCTTTTGGATTTGCTCAGGGGCCATGTAAGCAATAGTACCCGCCCACTCATGTATGCTGAGCAGTTCAGGCGATGGAGCTAACAATGCAAGACCGAAATCGCTGAGCAAGATTTGCTGATCGGTATCAAACAAGATGTTTTCTGGCTTGACATCTCGATGGATGATGCTGTGGTTATGAGCATATTGCAGGGCATCGGCTATCTGCTTGATATACGCGGTAACAGTGGCAAGCGGTAAACGTGACTCACTCGGGAAACGCTGCCTGGCTGTCCCGCCTTGAGCATAGTCCATCACGAGCACCGGTGTGTACTCTTCGAACACAAATTCGAGGACGCGCACAATATTTGGATGCCTCAAAGCAACAAGGGTTTGGGCCTCGGCAAGGAAACGCTCTACATCTTCCTCGTTGAGGATTTGGTGCAGCACCTTAAGGGCGGCGTAGCTTTTAAGGTATACATGTTCGCCGAGGTAAACGTCCGCGAAGGCTCCATCTCCCAGATGGCGAACCAGGCGATAGTTTCCCCGTTGTTGCCCAGTGTGATCAGCCATGCTGGCTCTCCGTAAGTTAGCGCGTAATCATGGGTACATTCTGCCGAATCGAAAATCTCTCTATTTACACTCCCTGTCAATGGCATAGTACATAGAGGTAGAGTCAGAAAATACCTTACGTATCGCTGCTTCTCATGTGGGTAAACGGTTTTGCTGTACAAGTCAAGCTACAGAGGTAAATCCACAAATCTGCTTTCATATAAAGCAATACGCTACAGTATGCTTTTTTTAGGGGATGTATTTGTCCAGCTCTTTATTGGGGAAAGTGCACAGGAAGCATTTCGCTCTTAAGCACCTTCATCCGACAATGCATTGTCAATTGCTTCGTCCTGTGTGAGCGTTGTTCCTGCATCCCAATCCCTGGCTCGTTGAAACTAAATTGACGATTGGGAAAAGACATGTGTCTTTTCCCAATCGTCGTTTCTATCTGGCTGGCATTGGCTCCTCAGGCCGTCTCAGCTACACCACTCTTAACACTCGCTATGCCCGCAATTGTAGCATTTGCGGCACCCTTCCTCGCGTACCATCGTGTTACAACCGCACTTTGGACAGAGGTTGCCCGTGGTGTTCACCAGAGCCTGCGCGTTTGGCTCAGCAGTATCAATGTGCCCACCTTTGCCGTTACCGTTCGCTTTGTTGCCATTGACCGCGTTTTTAGGAGCCACATCGTGCGATGCGACTTCCTCCATTGTTTCCATATGCAATTCCAGCGCACGCGCTACCGCGTCCGGCAGTGAACGCACCTGCTGCACACCGAAGCCAACAGAGCGGCTACCACCGATACCACGCAACTGTTCCGCGATCTCTTTGGCCCGATCAGTTTGCGAGAGTGGACTGAGCACACGCAGGTTGAGCGAGATCAAGCGACCTACAGCCTCAGCCAAGGCCGCAATATCACTACCCGCTTTACCAACGTTGACGAAAACCTCCAATGGCCCATGCTCGTCGCTATTGATAGTGACATTGATCTTCCCTTCCGGCGCGCTCACCTGACGGGTATACCCCTGCACCACCGTTGGTCGTGCCTTAATACCGTCCTGGATGGAGGTCACCGGCTCCAACATTACTGCCTGTTGTTGCTTCTTCTCATCCTCAACACGCGTCAACACCGCGTCACGCGACCCGTCGCGGTAATACGTGATGCCTTTGCAGCCCATTTCATACGCGAGTCGGTAGAGATTTTGCACATCCTCAACCGTATGGTTGTTGGGCGCATTCACCGTTTTGCTGATACTGGAGTCGGTATAGCGTTGGATAGTGGCCTGCACACGTACATGCTCTTCCGGTGTCATATCGTTGGAGGCAACGAAGTATTCCGGTGTGGTCTCATTGGGATGTTTTTCGCGCCATTCCTCCAGCAAGGGATGGTACATGATATGCTCGCCAGTGCGATCACGCCGTACCATGGCAAAATCGTAGACTGGCTCAATACCAGAGCTAACCCCCGCGAAGAGACTGGTTGTGCCAGTCGGTGCCTGCGTTAACAGTACCGCGTTGCGAATACCATGCTCTTTAATCTTACCCTGGATCGCCTTGGGCAGTTGTTTGATGAACTGTCCCTGCATATATTTATCGCGCTCAAAGTGGGGGAATGAGCCTTTCTCCGCCGCGATATCCGTCGATTCTTCATAAGCGGCATCGCGAATAATGCTATAAATGCGCTCAATGACCGGCACCGATGCCTCACTGCCATAGGTGACCTTCATCTTGATGAGGGCGTCAGCCAGCCCCATCGTTCCCAACCCTGTGCGCCGCGTGCCAAGTTGCGCCTGCTTGTTTTCCTCAATAAAGTATTCGTTGGCATCGATCACATTATCCAGGAAGCGCATCGCCACCTTGCTCATCTCACCCAAACGCTGCCAATTCATCTTCCCATTTTCCACAAAAGCGGATAGATTCAGCGCGCCAAGGTTGCAAACGCCGAAAGGCGGAAGACCCTGCTCGCCGCATGGATTTACGCAGCGAATATCTTCGTAATACCAGGTATTCGACATCTTGTTATAGCGATCCATAAAGACCATCCCAGGCTCCGCCGATGCCCAGGCTGATTTACAAATCAAGTCCCAGAGGTCGCGTGCGTGGATCGTTTTCTTAACCTCACCTTGCCAGGTAAGATCCCACTCAGCGTCATTCTTGACTGCTTCCATAAAGGCATCAGAGATGCAGACTGAGAGATTGGCGTGCTCAATCTTGCCCGCCGTGCGCTTGACGGTAATGAACTCTTCCACGTCGGGATGTGTGTCATCAAGCATGAGCATTAACGCACCTCTCCGGGAACCACCTTGCTGAATCACGTCACCTGTGGCTACCGAATAGAGCTGCGCCCATGAGCAAGGACCCGACGCCGTGCCATTAACGGTTTTGATGTATGAGCCGCGTGGGCGTAACGAGGAAAGATTGATACCGACGCCGCCGCCACGAGCCATAATCTCCGTCATAACTTTCAAGTTGTCGAGTATGCCCTGTCGACTATCTTCCGGGCTCGGTATGACATAGCAGTTTGAGACCACGATACCAGCTGAAATGAACGAGTGATCTTCCTCAACCTCAATATCCAGCACCATGCCAGCATAATCTTCAACTGCAATTTCATCGACCCGCACCCACTTGAGGTCATCGTATTCAAAATAGTATTTCAAATCGACGTTATGCCCTGGTGCTTGCACACCAAAGAACCGTTCAAAGAGCGGCGCACACTCATTTGCAGTGGCCTGAATACGGTAGGCAGGCACACGCCCTAAGCGATGCGTATTCTCACGAATCGAGAATACATATCCCATGCGTAGCAGAAGCTGGTGCATTTGGATAGTGAGTGTTCGATTCGATAACGCTATGCCGAGTTTGTTACCAGAGACGTACCCATCGGCACTGAACAATCCACGCAACAATTCTAGCGTGAGCTCAGTTGGCAAATGCATCAGTTGCTCAGGGAGCCGCTTGCCATAGCTATAGCAACCAAGAAAGGCCTTAAAGAACTCTCCAAGGGGCATAGAATTCACCCACAGGTCATACCAGCGTTCTGTACTGCTTAACTTGATGGAGCCTTCGATACCAAACTTGGCTTCGAGAATGCGCGCAATCTCTACCGCTTCATTCTTCTCATCCAGGGCAAAAACGAATTTGATGCCGGATGGAATATCTGTACCCGTGCGATGGGTTACACAGCCATCCCCAAGCCAGCGTCCGAACAGATAGCACAACTCTTCATCGAGAACCAGACTTTCTTGAATCTTGTAATGTGTTCCCCAATCCGATACATAACCGTGATCGCCACGCGTTGTCGCTTTAAAGAGCTTGCCGTCCTTTGTTTCGTATCCTGAAACGTAGTCCTGAAGGGAAATAATTTCGGGAGGGCATTCTTCGCCGTTATGTGCGACAGCAACGTAATCACCAGCTTTAATTTCTTTGGCGGGAATCCAGTCTGGCTCATGTTGCAGATGCAGACCATCACGCGACGTATGTTTGTTTACCCACTCTGAACGAACAACGTATACTTTGTGTTCGCCTGTTACGCGCAAATCATCATAGCCTATTTTTTTAGGACGAATGATATAGAGTGGTTCCTCAGTCTCGCGCTCAAACTTATGCAATACTGGACGCAGACGGTTGCGATGTGTCACTACGAGGTCGCCAAGCTTGATTTCGGAAATTGGCCGATAACCCTCTGCTGTAAGCACTTCCTGGTCAGGTGGCATACAATTATAAAATGTAACTTGGTGGCCCGAACCGGCTCCCGCTAGAATACGTCCACCTGGCACAAACTGAAAATCGGACAGCACCTCGTAAAAACGCTTTTCCCAGTAAGCTTGCTTCTCCGGTGTTGGCTCCACCGCGGCAATACCGCGAGCCACACGCGCCCAAAGTTGCTCTGGATAGTGCTCCAAGGGCTTTCCTGCTGGGTCTTTCAACGAATACCGATCCATGAACACTTTTTGGCGAATGCCCTCTAACTCGGTCTTTTTCTCTACACCGACTCCAACCTGAGAAACTTGCTTCTGCTGTTCTAACACCTCTATGGCTCCTTTTTCCAAAATACGTGACGTTCCAGATGTAGTAGGCTTTACTTGTATCGCGCGGTAATGCAAAGCTGTTTTTTTGTCTACGCAACATAGTATACTCAGAAAAAACGCTAAATTCAAGCCCTTTGGCACAACATATTGATTTTCTTATGCATTGAACACAATATATTGAGTCAGTTTGTGTAATGTGGTATGATATGATAGTCTGTGTGAATGCGCTTCATTGCCTGGACTCTACGCTCCCAGAGCGAGAGTACTTGCAGCTAAAGGACATTTGCCGCGCTAGATCATGATATTTCTTTTGCTAACCGTTTCTGTATAGTCATCAGCATTTTTGGAGGCATTATGCGTGCTGAAATCCTCTCGTGTGGCACGGAACTACTTTTAGGTCACATCACCGATACCAATGCCACCTATCTTTCACAGAGTCTGACTGCCCTGGGCATTGATCTTTTTTATGTCTCACAGGTGGGCGATAATCTTGGGCGTATCGTCGCAACCTTACAGCGTGCCTGGGAACGCTCCGACTTGATCATTATGACGGGTGGTTTGGGGCCAACCGAGGACGATCTTGCTCGTGAATCAATCAGCACCTTGCTCGGCGAGACATTACATGTTGATCCAACCTTGGAGGCGGAACTGCGCGGCATGTTCTCTGCACGCTTTTCCAAAATGCCTGAACGTAATATCAAGCAAGCAAACCTGATCCCTTCCGCGCAAGCTCTCCCTAATCCGTTGGGTACCGCACCGGGTTGGTGGGTCGAGAAAGATAATCGCATCATCGTGGCCATGCCCGGCGTGCCGCGTGAGATGTACCGTATGTGGGAACAGGAAGCCATCCCGCGTTTGCAACCCTATACTGGTGGCTTGATTTTTACGCGCATCCTCCGCGTTTCTGGCATGGGGGAATCCACAGTCGAGGAACGCCTGGACGCTTTTTTACATAACACGAATCCCACCATCGCCACCTATGCGAAGCAAGATGCTGTCGATGTACGCATTACCGCTAAAGCCGAGACTGAAGCTGAGGCGAAGCAACAGGTGGCAGCGATGGAAGAGCAGGTACGAAAAATCCTGGGCCATCACATCTTTGGAGTAAATAAGGAAACCTTGCAGAGCGTGGTGGGAAAACTATTGCAGGAGCGCACCCAATCGTTAGCGGTCATGGAATCGATGACAGGAGGCCTCCTCTCCAGTAGCTTGACCGATGTAGCAGGAAGTTCCCAGTACTTTTTGGGTGGCATAGTCGCGTATAGTGCTAAACTCAAAGAAGAAATGGGTGTGCCACATACGATAATTGAGCAATTTGGCACCATCAGCGAAGAGACGGCGCGTGCTATGGCTCACGCCGTGCGAGAGCGGTTGGGCGCGGACTTTGGTGTAGGTATTACAGGTGTGGCTGGCCCCGACAAGCAGGAAGAGAAGCCTGTCGGCACCGTCCATTTCGCCATTGAAGGACCCGAAGGCGTGGTCATTGGCATGGGGCCAGGCTGGCGTGGCAGTCGCGAAGATAACAAGCGCCATGCTGTCCTTGCCGCGCTGAATTTACTGCGCCTAAATCTTGAAGGCGTGAAAAAAGGTGAGTGATTTTCACTTCGCTTAACCTTTACGTTTGCTTTTCTTGTAACTGCAAGCATGAAGTGATATTATCAGCTTCAAGAATAAACGCTGTGGGAAGGACAGGAACGAACTACTGATTTTTCAGTAATCCTGTGGGTGCCTTATGGACACGTCCGACCAGAAAGCACTAAAACGACCGCGCAAAGTTCGTGCTACTTCTAAAAAGCCGGTGCGGTCGCGTTTTCGTTTAAGCCGCTCTTCACCTATATTTAAGCTATTTACCGTGTTGGGTCCGGGACTCATTGCCGCCAATGCGGGCAATGATGCCGGTGGTATTGCGACTTTTGCAACAGCAGGTGCTAGTTATGGCTTCAACCTCTTATGGGCATTAGCCCTTGCCGGCTTTTGTCTCGCGATTGTCCAGGAAATGTGTGCTCGCATGGGAGCTATTACTGGCAAAGGGTTAGCTGACCTTATTCGCGAACAGTTTGGTGTGCGCTGGACTGCGTTAGCTATGACAGCACTCCTGATCGCCAATACAGGGGTAACGGTCTCAGAATTTCTTGGGATTGCAGCCAGTGTGCAGGTATTAGCGAACGACCCACACACACCCTGGATCTATGTCATTGTTCCTCTGGCTGGCCTGGCTATCTGGTGGCTTGTCATAAAGGGTTCTTACCGGCGCGTAGAAAAAATCTTCTTGCTCATGTCTCTGGGGTTCTTGGCGTATATCCCAGCGGCTTTTGCTGCCCATCCGGTGTGGAGCGATGTTGGGTTGCACATTATCTTTCCTCATCTGGATACCAGTAGCGGCTATTTATTGACGGCAGTTGCTCTCGTGGGGACGACGATTAGTCCATATATGCAGTTTTACGTCCAATCCTCAGTGGCTGATAAAGGCATTCACGCGGGCGAGTACATTTTTGAGCAGATTGACGTCTATAGCGGAACAATTTTTGCGGTGCTAATCGCGGGTTTTGTCGTAGTGGCGACAGGTGCCACGCTCTTTCCCAACCATCCAGTACAGAATGCCATTGATGCGGCCCTTTCTCTCAAAGTCTTTGCCGGACAATATGCTGGGTTGCTTTTTGGAGTTGGTCTCTTTGGCGCATCATTATTGGCGGCGGCTGTATTACCCCTTTCTACAGCCTATGGTCTTTGTGAGGCCTTTGGCTTTGAACGCGGGGTGTCGCGTAGTTTTCGTGAAGCACCAGTCTTTCAAAGTATCTTTACTGGCCTGATTATCTTAAGTGTGCTCATTACGCTCATTCCTGGCTTGCCAATTATTCAAGTGCTGATCGTGTTGCAAGATGTGAATGCCGCTATGGTGCCAATTCTGCTCGTTTTTATCATCTTGCTGATCAATAATCGCCGCTTGATGGGGCAGCATGTGAATAAGCTTGGTTTCAATATCATTGCATGGGTCACCGTTATTTTAGTGACTACGCTGATTGCAATGTTATTGCTCAGTACGATCTTTGGCATTACGCTCTAATACCTGCAAAGGAATAACGCAACTCCTCACCTCTGTTATCCGTAGTATATAATACGTAGTACAAGATGAAACTATATTCCTGCCAGAATTGAGGCCATTTATGCCATGGAGCGCCAACGAATTTTCTCAACCCAGAGAAAGTTTGACTGAGCCCGATTATATCAACCCGAACTTTTACCAGCAAGACTCTTTGCAAGTGCCTCCTTCTGCTCAACCTATCGAGTCCTCAGAGCCGTATGCTGGCTCTACTGGTTTTGCTTATAGCTCGCATGTGCAAGACAACAATGAGTCGGTCATAGCCATGGAGTATCGTGGCCCAGCGAGTTTGGAGGGCTACACCATTGATGTTGGCTCCGAGCAGCGTGAGGCGGCGCAAAATGGGGCAATGGATAGTGGCAGTGGTAAGAAGCGCAAAGGTTTGGCGGGCCTGGGTGGCATTGGCGCAATCATAGCGGCTCTGCTCAAGCTACAGTGGCTGGTCTATCTCCTGAAGTTTGGTTTCGCAGGCTTCAGTGCCATTGTCTCTATTGTTCTCTATTCCTATCTTTTTGGTTGGCCCTTTGCCGTTGGATTGGTGGCCTTGCTCTTTATCCATGAAATGGGACATGCCATTGTCATGAAGCTCAAGGGGATACCTGTCGGTGGCATGATCTTCATCCCTATGCTCGGTGCCGCTGTTTTTATGAGCCAAATGCCCAAGAATGCCAGGGATGAGGCGGAGGTTGGCATCGCTGGCCCGATTGCTGGGGCTTTAGCCGCTTCTGTCTGTTTATTCCTGGCGCTGCAATCGCCAAATGTGCGCAGCATCTGGGCACCATTGGCTTACTTCGGTTTTTTCATGAACCTCTTCAATTTGGTACCAATCGTGCCTTTTGATGGTGGTCGCGTCTTAGCTGCCATTGATCGACGTGTCTGGATTATAGGATTCCTGGGCTTAATTGGTTATCTCATTTGGACATGGGTGCAGGGAAACTTCTCACCCTGGCTGCTCTTCTTTGTGATAATGGCTGCTACCCAGTTCTGGGCGCGTCGCTCCAATCCAGCCAATCAGCAGGATAAGGCCTACTATACTGTACCTCTCGTCGAGCGTATTATCCTCGGACTGGTCTACTTTGGCTTAGCTGTAGTGCTCGTCTTCGGTATGTCGCTCTCACATGGCCTGATTTTCTCGGTAGTACAGTAGAAATCATTAGCTAGCATACAACGAACTGGCGGCTTGAGCTTACTCAAGCCGCCAGTTCGTTCATCAATTAGCTTCTCACCTCGACATCCGCCATCTTTTCCAGAACTTTTAATAGTGAGGTATAGTCCTCACTACCATAGCCTGCCGCACGGGCCATCTCGTACATCTGACGCGTCAAGGCTGTCAACGCCACTGGAGTTTGCAGTCCTGCCGCTAAATCCAGTGCCAGCCCCAGGTCTTTGTGCAAAAGATCGGTCATAAAGCCGGGCTGAAAACTGCCATTAAAGGCACGTATGGGAAATTGATTGGCAAGCTGCCAACTCGCGCCACTGCTGACTCCTATGATCTTTGCCATTGCCTCGACATCCGCTCCTGCTTTGACACCCAACACAAACGATTCGGCTATAGCTGCCGCGATAGCCCCACACAGGATGTTATTGACGATCTTCACTACTTCACCGGAGCCATGTGGCCCCACATAGAAAATATTCTCATTCTTTCCCATAGCCTCTAACACCGGACGCGCTTGCTCAAATATCTCGCGTTCCCCACCAACCATGATGGTTAGCGCGCCATTGACAGCCCCTTGTGAGCCACCACTAACAGGCGCATCAAGGAAGTGCGCCCCACGAGCAGCGGCGGCCTCAGCCATCTTCTGACTCATCGTGGGGGCAATCGTACTCATGTCGATGATAATCAAGCCTTTGCGAGCGCCTTCAAGAATACCTTGCTCACCGCTTACCACTTCTTCTACTTGCATAGAGTTCGGCACCATCGTAATTACCATATCCGAGGCTATTGCCACTGCCCGCGCTGACGGCGCCTGCATTGCTCCTGCTTGCAATACCTCTTGCACTCCCGGCTTCTCCGGGTGTCGCGCGAAAATCGTGACCTGGTGTCCAGCTTTCAGCAGATTAAGCACCATTGGGCGACCCATTACTCCGATGCCGATAAATCCTACTTGCATGACATATACTCCTTCTTTGCGCTAAAATTTGCACTCATTTCTGATATTGAAAGAAAAATGCCTAAAATGTGCTAAACAAGTGATATGAATGATACCCCTACTCCATTTCTACGATTGTGGCACCCCCTCTGACAACTGCCCCTTCTGGAAAATAGACGTGGCGCACGGTACCAGCATAGGGGGCGGCAATAGTGTGCTCCATCTTCATCGCACTCAGTATCACCAGCACCTGGCGTTGTGCAACTGCTTCACCATCGGCAACCTGGACTTTGACAATTGTTCCAGCCATTGGCGCGGTTAGCTTCTTCTGCGTCTGAGCAGGGTTGATACCTTGCGCAGCTGTATCGACATTCGGTGGTTGTCTTCTTTCCAAGCTGTACATCTGTCCATACATGTATACCTGCGTCTCATCTTCCTCATGTTGCACATAGCTGCCCATCTGGGCTGCTCCCTGCCGTAGCAAAACGAATCCTTCATTGCCAAATACGCAGCTAACATTCTGTGTTGGCTTCCCGTCGATGTGAATATTCCATGCTTCGTTACTAGCCTGGGCTGGTCGGATCGCAACGCTATGTTCCTTTCCCTGGTACGTATAGCGTGTGATTCTGGCTTCCCCTAACATGCGCCATGGCCCTAGTGTTGTCCATGGTGAGCTGGCTTCTTGATAGGAGGAAGATACTGGTGACGTATGACTATTGTGTCTACGTTGTACCGTTCCATTCCCTATCACATCATAAAGTGCAGCAGCAATGAGTGCATCATCGGGTATGTCCTCACCCGCTAGTATAGGGGCACCGCCGCCGATGTGGTGTTCGGTCAGGAAACTGGTATGGGTCTGTCCTTCTTTAAAGGCTGGGTGTGTAATAATGTTGTAGAGCAACGATGCGTTTGTCTTCACGCCGAACACCGCGCTGTGAGCCAATGCTCTTGTCATGCGTTCGATGGCTGCTGTCCTATCCTCGGCATAAACAATCATTTTTGCGATCATCGGATCATAGAATTGCGTGATCTCATCGCCATGCTCGATGCCGCTATCAATACGTATTCCTGGGCCTTGGGGCTTTACAAAGCTTGTAACCACACCTGTTGAGGGCAAAAAGTCGAGTGAGGGGTCTTCGGCGTAGAGGCGCATTTCTATGGCATGTCCCCGTTTACGTATTTGCTCTTGCGCGAGTTGGAGTGGCTCACCGGCAGCAATGAGCAACTGATGGCGCACCAGGTCAATGCCAGTGACGAGTTCGGTCACGGGGTGTTCCACCTGCAAGCGCGTATTCATTTCCAGAAAATAAAAGCGCCCATCAGTATCCAGCATAAACTCCATCGTACCAGCATTAACATACCCTGCCGCCTTAGCAATCCTCACCGCGGCAGCACCCATTTCCGCTCGCAGCGTAGCGGTAAGCGCGACAGAAGGGCTCTCTTCAACAATTTTTTGATGCCGACGCTGAATTGAGCATTCGCGTTCGCCCAGATGGATCAGGTTGCCGAAACTATCACCGAGCACCTGTATCTCGATATGGCGCGGTTGCAGTATCAACCGTTCAAGAAAGACCGTTCCATCCCCGAATGAGGCGACCGCTTCGCGCCGTGCTCCAGCTAATTGCTCCACGAAATCAGCGCGCTGATGTACTTCGCGCATCCCTTTGCCGCCGCCACCTGCCGAGGCTTTGATAAGCAGCGGAAATCCAATGTGCTCCGCCTCTTCTTGCAATAGCGCATCATCCTGGCTCTCACCGTTGTAGCCAGGGATGATGGGCGCATGTACTGACTGCGCCAGCTTCTTGGCAGCAATCTTAGAACCCATGAGACGCATAGCTGACGCTGGTGGCCCAATGAAAATAATGCCCGCCTGCTCACAAGCTGTCACAAAAGCGGCGTTTTCGGAGAGAAAGCCATACCCCGGATGGATCGCTTCCGCGCCACTTTGCCTGGCTACAGCGATAATGGCGTCGCTTCTCAAGTAGCTCTGCGTAGCCGGAGCAGGTCCAATACAATAGGCCTCATCAGCCTCTCGCACATGCTGTGCAGTTCTATCCACTTCGGAATAGACGGCAACCGTGCTAATGCCCATTTCATGGCAAGTAGCCATGATACGCACGGCGATTTCTCCACGGTTCGCGATCAAAATTTTATGAAACATGCTACCATACCTGACTTCTCTGCTTGCTCAATATACCCCATCTTACGATATTCACGTGTATTCTGACAAATAAGCTGAGTAGCTCTTTGAAACGCGCACGAAAGAAATTACGTGTAACCCTATGAGTGTGTACGTTGGGGAAGAATCAACCTAATATGCTACTAATTAAGTTATTATAGAAACAGGAGGAGGTCATGCACGATATGCCTTTAAAACATCATAACCATCCTCTTGTGCTAGCGCAATTGCGGCGCAAAAGTGCTTTGCGTGTCCATGGGGTTGCCACACAACATCGAAAACAGAACCCTTTTCTCACGTACTTTCTCAGCATTTCTTTTATTGGCTTGCTCGTGAGCTTTTTTCGATTGACTCGTCGTATCCTTGCTTTCATTATAACTAGTATGAATAACAAAAAGATTTCCCAGCAGCAAAAGTTGGCTGCATCTCACAGCGTTGCCGTGGTGGAAGAGAAGCATCTCCAGCCCTATAGCTATAGCAATGAGCACGAAACTGAATTAAAAGATCATTTTCTTACCATGGCGTCCCATGAACTGAAAACACCGATGACAACTATTATTGGTCAGACGCAGCTAGTGTTACGTCGGCTATCAAAACTACCAGAGCTTCCCACGGAGCTTGCTTCAATGCGTTCTGCTTTGGAAAGTATTGATGGACAGGCGCGTCGGCTCAACGTACTGGTTGATGATCTGCTTAATCTGTACAATATTCGTTCTGGAAAGATCACGTTACGCTTGAGTCATTGTAATCTGGTCGATTTGTGCTGTGAGGTGGTCAAAGAGCAATGTCAATTTACTGGTCGCAGTATTGCATTAGACACCCCTATTCCTACTGTACACATGTACGCTGATGTTGATCGACTGCATCAAGTGGTGGTGAATTTGATTAGTAATGCGCTGCGCTATTCTTCTGAAGATACTCAGGTGAAAGTAACCGTCTTGCAACACCGTGATATTGGCATCATAGAAGTGCAGGATTATGGCGTAGGCATTTCACGGGAGCAGCAGACTCATATCTTTGAACCCTTTTCTCGCGGACCAGAAGAGCAAGTCTCAGCAAAAAGCGGTTTGGGTCTTGGCTTGGCCATTTGCAAAGATATCGTCGAGCGTCATCACGGTCGTATCTGGTGTAGATCACGCGTGGGCACAGGGAGCACCTTTATCGTGGAACTCCCCATGAACATAAAGATAACACAAGCCCTCTCATAGTCCCTTTTTTCTTACCCAACCCAATATGGGTCTCGCTTCTCCAGAAATGAACGCAATCCTTCTTGCCCCTCGGCACTGACGCGCAAGGTAGCGATCACCTCAGCCGTATATTTTCGTGCGTTGTCATGCTCCATGTGCCCTACATGCAAAGCCAATTGTTTACATGCTCGCAATGCCTGTGGCCCACTGCGCAGCAAATCTTTGAGGGTCTTCTCAACTGCAACGTCGAGTTCTTCCAGTTTCACCACCGTATGGACCAGGCCAATTTCACGGGCGCGTGTAGCACTAAAGCGTTCTCCTGTCACAAATAAGACTCGTGCGTTGCTCTCACCAATTTTTCGTACTACATACGGCGAGATTACCGCTGGCGCAATCCCCAGTTTCACCTCACTGAATGCCAAACGCGCATTCTCAGCGGCAATAACGATATCACACACAGCAATCAGCCCTGCTCCCCCGCCCATAGCAGTACCATTCACACGCCCAACTACCGGACAGGGAAAGCTATTGATGCTCTCAAAGAGGTCAGCCATGCGCAAGGCATCGCTCAGGTTTTGTTCCTGACTAAAAGAGGCTGCCTCCTTCATCATCGAGAGGTCGGCTCCCGCGCTGAAGGATGGCCCATCACCTGTCAGGACGACAGCATGGAGCCGCATATCCTCTATCAAGTCAGTAAATGCCGCCTGTAAATCTTGGACCAGTTGCGTGTTAATGGCGTTGTGTACCTCCGCGCGGCGCATGGTAATAGTGGCAACTTTATCCTGAAAACTGCGTTCGACCGTGACGTGCGTATATGTTGACATAACAACTCCTCCTCGTCTAGTATGGATAGTGCTTACATTCTGAAAACACCGAATGGCGTATCGGGCAAAGGAGCGTTCAGTGCTGCCGCGATGCCAAGGGCCAGCACTGTGCGTGTATCACGTGGGTCGATGATACCGTCATCCCACAGACGAGCGGTGCTATAGTACGGATTTCCCTCTTCCTCGTATTTGTCGAGCAGAGGTTGCTTGAAGGCGGCTTCCTCCTCTGCGCTCATATGCTGGCCTTTTGCTTCCAACCCCTCTTGGCGCACTGTTGCAAGCACACTAGCCGCTTGCTCACCACCCATAACGGAGATCCGTGCATTGGGCCACATCCACAACTGACGCGGCGAGTAGGCTCGCCCACACATACCGTAGTTGCCAGCGCCAAATGAGCCGCCAATAATAACGGTAAAACGCGGCACAGGAGCATTGGAGACGGCCATCACCATCTTGGCCCCATCCTTCGCGATACCGCCATTTTCATACTGGCGACCAACCATAAAACCAGTAATGTTTTGTAAAAAGATGAGCGGTGTATGACGCTGGGCGCATAGTTCGATGAAATGAGTCGCCTTTAACGCACTCTCAGAAAAAAGTATGCCGTTATTCGCAATAATTCCGACCGGAAAGCCCATCAATTTGGCAAAGCCACAGATCAGCGTCGTGCCATACAGTGCTTTAAACTCGTGGAATTTGCTGCCATCCACTAAACGGGCTATGATCTCGCGCACATCGTAGCTTTTTCGGTTATCCATGGGGACTATGCCTAGCAGGTCGTTAGCGTCGTAGAGCGGTTCTTCAGGAGCAGCGATATCCCAAGGAATATATTTGCGGCGGTTAAGATGTGAGACGATACTGCGACAAATTGCCAGCGCATGTTCGTCATTCAGGGCATAGTGGTCGGTGACGCCCGATATACGACTATGGACATCCGCACCACCAAGCTCTTCCGCCGTCACCACTTCACCCGTTGCGGCCTTGACCAATGGTGGCCCTCCTAAGAAGATAGTGCCGTTGCCACGCACAATCACTGTCTCATCGCTCATGGCGGGGACATAGGCACCCCCCGCGGTGCAGGAACCCATCACAGCAGCAATTTGTGGAATACGTTGACTGGACATACGGGCCTGGTTATAGAAAATGCGCCCGAAGTGCTCGCGATCCGGGAAAACTTCGGCTTGTAGCGGCAGAAAGGCACCACCCGAATCCACGAGGTAGATGCAAGGGAGGTGGTTCTGTTCGGCAATCTCTTGCGCCCGTAAATGTTTCTTCACGGTCATTGGATAGTAGGTGCCACCCTTCACGGTTGCATCGTTGGCGATAATCATGCACTCCTGACCCTCTACCAGGCCAATACCAGTCACGATGCCCGCACTGGGGGCATCATTATTGTACATGTCCCACGCAGCCAACGGACTCAGTTCCAGGAAGGGCGTGTTTGGATCACAAAGCAGTTGGATACGCTCACGCGCCAGAAGCTTATTCCGCTTATGGTGTCGGGCAATAGCCACCTCTCCTCCCCCCTGCTGAACAACTTGAATAGTATTGCTGAGTTGATCTATCTGTGCCTGCATTGAGCGTGCATTCTCTTGAAATTCGGGGGAGCCGCGGTCTACGCGGGATTCAATAATGCCCATTGCTTCTCTTTTCCTCTCGACGACTATGTCGCGCCGACTTCTCGGCCTTGTTCTTCTTTGCAGCATAGCACCGCGTGTCGAGGAGCGTCAAGTTAGAACAAGCTTCCGTTAATCCTCTTATATTCTGGCATCCGCTTTGTTTGGATCAGGGTCAGCATCTGTTCATCAGGCGGTTCATTGTAAATTGTCTCAATTAGCAGTTCGATTTCTTCTGAAAGAGCAGCGATGGTGGCGCGTATCGCCTTCTCTTGTTCTGCCAGAGTATCTACCTCTGCCATAAATGCACGTATCGCCTCCACTGTGGCTGGCACCTGAATTCGTTTTCGCGCTTCAGCCCAACTCCATCCTTCGAGCTTTGGATTGATCGTCATGAGATAAAGTTCGAGATAGCGCAATAGTTCAGGTTCAGACGACTCAAGATATGCTTGTGGTTGGCGACGCAAAAGCAGACGACCGTCGCGCAACGTTGGTTTTGCCGCGATAGTGCTTTTCGCATCACCTACAAACCGTAGTATGCCCAGGGCAAGGTAGCCCTGCGTATCACGATAGCGCAACGCGGGATTTTCAGCAAGGGTGAGCGGTGTTGCCACTGCTGCTAATACCTGATAGCGGGCCTGAATGGCCTCGACCCTTTGCGCAATTTGCTGCTGTTTTTCGGTAGCGGCGATTTTGATAGGGAGACGTTTCCACACATCCGGGTAGATGCGCCCCTCTCTGGTGCCTTCAAGCCTATTAGTGGCAATATAACGACGAATAAAGCGGCTATTGATAATGCCGAGCAGGTAGCGCAAGTCGAACAGTTCAGCGATAGCCACCAGCCCATTCGTAACTCCAGCAATTTGTCGCGACTCACGCAGCACTGACCCGATGCCTTTCTCCTCCAAGACAGCGGCCTGCTCTAACGCTTTCCAGGACACAACTACCTGCACACTATGGTTCGCGAACAATCCCTCTCGATCATAATAGCCACCCGAAGTCTCTCCTAATACCAGCTTTTCCGGCGTTTGGAAAAGTGCTCTGTGCCTTGGTCTGCGCATTTGCGGTACGTATTTATCGTATGCAACAAAACGTTTGCGACGCAGATAATACCGATCTACATCATCGCCAAGAACACCATCATCGGTGTACTCAGCAGGACGTTTTGTATTCGTGGAAGGTGGTAAGAATACATCGTCAAGGGTGAATATTTTTTGTCTTTTTCCAGCGATCATAGTGTCAAATACTTCTTTACTTTGGGCTTCCATTCCAGTGCCAACATAGACAATAGCGCAAAGAGGAATACTGCCCTGCGCCACACTTTTGTCGAGGAGAGAGTCATAACGCCAGCGGAAAATTTGCCCATTCGAGGCCAGTTGGGGTGCAGCAGGCAGTGTTTCGTAGTGAGTGCAGTCTGAGCGAGTATGCCGATGACGAATGACGCTGTGCTCTTCGTCGGGAGCGCGATTCTCGATCAGCACAACCGTGTTTTCGACGGCGGCATCCTGGAACAAGCGCAGTCCAGGGAAGAAGTCAATTTCTAAGAGCCGATACTGATTAGTGAGCAACTGCCGTAGACGCTCGGCATAGCCCTCGGTCTCAATACCATTCGAGACGATGAGGCCAAGCCTACCAGTTTCAGGTCGTAAGAATTGCAGATTACGCTCAAAAAATGGCACGAAGAGATCCCAACGTTGGTAGAGCAGGTGGTAGATGCCAAAGCCCTGGATGGCGTTTCGATACTGCAAATTAGCAGAACTCTCACCGGCACTGACATAGGGAGGATTTCCCAGCAGATAATCGAAACCTTGTTCTCCTGAACCGATCTCAGTTATCTCTTGCGGGATAGTCTTTGTCTCTTTGATGCGCACAATGTATCGTTCTTCATTCGAGATCACCGTTCCCGTGCGACGTGGTCGCGAGGAACCGAACAGCAAACGTTCGGTGGCCTTCCCGCGTTGAATCGCCGCAACTTGTTCCGCAATCGTAGGTTCAAGGGCATCGGCGCAGTAGATATGAAAGCGATCAACACTGCGACAGAGTTGCCCTTTTTCGTCAAGGAGTAAGGGTAGGCATTGAATAAGCAGGTTAATTTCGGCCAAGTAACAGGCAAACGGATTGAGGTCAAAGCCTAGGAAGGTATCGGTAAGAACCTGTAAGGCATAATCGGGATGAACTTCTGTCCTGGCGACGAGGCGTTGTAGAATAGCACTTTTGCGAGCGGCTGCCGCCACGAGGAATGTTCCACTGCCGCAGGAGAGGTCGCCCACCGACTTTTCCAGGAAGCCACGCGCTTTCATTTCGTCAGGCTCGTCACGACGCGGTATACCAAGTGCGTCGAGCATATAGTCCACTACCTGGGGCGGCGTATAAAATTGGCCCTTTTCGCTGCGCTCCTTGTTCTCAATATACCCCTCGTTATAAACTCTCCCCAACACATCAGCACTCATACCCGCGAAATCGTAGCGATTCAGCAGATCGAACAGGGCCAGGATGGTATATTCATCAAGCGTAAACCAATCGAAAAGCTCTTGGCGACCAAAGAAATTATGATACACCACTTGCGCACGTTGATAGGTCTCCTCCAACAAGCGAAGATAAGTGTCCTTGATACCGGTTAACAATTCAATTCTGTATTGCTCAAAACGTACAAATGGCCCATCCGAGATGCGGCGTGGAATCAGGCTATGGTCCTCACACACACGCACGAAAAAGAGCCGCACAAAGGAGATGTAGGCGGTTTGCAGGCAAAATTCGTCAACTGGATTGCTAAAAACACCTCGTACTCTCCCTTGCCACGTCTGATATGCCTCGAGCGTTTTCTTGCTGAGCGCGAATTCTTGTGCCAATGTTTGCAGGTACGTGTAGTGAACTTGCAACAACGTTTTAACCGCTTCAAGCCCATCGGTAGGTGGCAATGAGCGTACAGTTTTATTGATGTTTTTCCCCAATAGAGAGCTTTGGCTAATTTGGTACGGCTGTAGTAACTCTTCCGCTTTTTGTAAATAGTTTTCCTCGAATAGCGAGATATCGCCGCTATAGAGGTACTGTTCCGTCAACTCTGTTAGCAGCGCACTGATCTTCTGAGGCAGTTGACCATCGTCACTGAGGCGGAACGTGCTACTAAATTGAACCACTTGCTCAATCGCCACCTGGAGACTGTCTGTAAATGGGCGCGGATCTCTGGCATCAGTGCGTGCGCATTGTTCCTGATAGTCATCATAGCGCTGTTGGAGCAAGGCGAACTGCGCGTGAATCGTCTCGCGTAACGAGCCTAGTACCTCTTTGATCTGCTGTACCAAAAGCTCAATGAATTCAGGTTGTTGCAAAGACGCGATACGATGATATGCAGAATTTGCGATGTGCTCTCGGAACACATCTACCTGTTCCCAACGCTGAGCATCAAGGTAGTAAAAAGTGATTGCCAGGGCTTGTTGTAAAAGTGGCTGTGCAGCTAATCTCTGTTTTGCCACTTCTCTCGTAGGGACATTGTGTAGCAGTCGCGCTAATGCTAACAGACTAAATGAAGCTAAGGGTT
>JBBQXY010000036.1:0-37377 GCA_038209195.1 Ktedonobacterales bacterium
TGGATTGAGCGATCCAACCAGCGACGAGATTGCCGAAAGGGGCGAAACCAAACGCAATCATCACCCAGAGGCTGAGAACGCGACCACGCATGTGTTCCGGCGACATGGATTGCAGGAATGTGTTGGTGATGGTCATAGTCATGACGGTGCAGGAGCCAAGTAAAATGAGCAAGAGCAGCGAGGCATCTTGACTATGTGAGAGGGCGAAGGCCAAACAAGTGGCACCTCCTACAATACACAGACCCATCAGCCAGCGCAAGCCATTGGTCTTGCGCTGGCTGATGGCGACAACCAGGATAGCGCCCAGTAGCGCACCGGTTCCGGCGGCGGCATTTAGCAAGCCCAGTCCAGTCGCGCCGATGTGGAAGATGTCACGCGCAAAGATCGGCAAGAGCGTGACATAGGGAAAGACCAGGAAGGCTATCGTGAATTGCAGTAACAAAGCCATTTGTAGCAATGGTCGCTGGCGAGCGTAGCTCAAGCCTTCGCGCAAGCCACGCCACATGCCCTGTTGCAACTCTTTGCGCTGATGACGCAGGGTGTGCATCAGCAGCAGAGGAATAATGACGGCCAGGTAGCTGAGCGCGTTGAGATAATACGAACCCGCGAGACCAAAGACGCCAATAGAGAGGCCACCAATCGCTGGACCGACGACACGCGATAGGTTAAACTGCATAGAGTTCAGGGCAATGCCCTGTTTCAGTTGCTTTGGCTGTACCAGATCGCCAACAAAGGCTTGCCAGGCCGGAAAACCAACGGAACTGACAGTGCCATTGATAAGGGCCATGAGGATAATTTGCCAGACGGTGATAATGTGCAGTGTGGTCAAGACGCCCAATATGATTGCGGTGGACATATAGATGAGCTGCGTACCGACGAGCAGCCAACGCCGATTGAAACGGTCGGCCACCACTCCCCCAAAGAGGGAGAGCACAATATTGGGCAGCGTTGCCGCGAACACTACCATACCGAGTAACAGGGCCGAGTTTGTTAATTGTAAAACTTGCCAACCCTGACCCACCGTCTGAATCCAGAAACCAATGCTGGAGAGAAATGCGCCTGACCAGAATAATACAAAGTTTTTGTCTTTAAAAGGGGCTAATGAAAGCGGAAGCGTTACATGATGTTCTTTTAATGCATGAGGTATTGCCATTGAAAAATGATCCTTGCTAGATACTAATACTTTAGAGGATACCATTGTAGTGGATACCATGGGGAATAACAATGTACAAATAGACAGGTGATAACCGTAATCCTATAGGTACATTGTGTTTGATAGGTACCGAGTTTAGGTAAGTATCGTAATATGAGGGGACGGTAGAACAGCCACACAGGCTGTTCTACCGTCCCCTCATATTACGATACGCATGTTTTATCGACCGAGGACCTTAACGCGCTCTGGGCGACGAATGAAATAGTAAGCGAGTGCGCCAATCACGGGGGCAAAGAGGATGACAAGCAACCAAGCAACGCGGTCATTGCCCTCTGCTGTTTCCTTGGTAACGCAGTCAATGAGGACCCAGGCCCAGAAAATGGCTACGAAGATGGCGATGCCATCAAAACCCCTCATGAGGAGAGCCAGTAGATTAAACATAATGCGATGCTCCTTCAATATCATAAGATTATCTTACTTATTTACGTCATGTATATGGTAGGGTTGCAATCATTCGCGCTATCCCCCATATACCCCGTATCCCTCCATATCCCCCCTATATACCCCATATGTCCCATGTAATTGTGTGCGTATGAAACAAGATGATATAATTGCAACCACGTAAATACTCTGCTATAGCAGATCGAGCACTGCGACGAGAAGAGACGAGTAGACGAATATATGCGCACACGACTTACTATCTTACTTCTGATGCTGATCGTGCTGGCTGGCTTCGCTGGCAGTTATATTGCCGGTGGGTTGCAAGCCTACGCCGGTTACCAGCGCAATGCCGTTGCCAGTGCGGAACATTGTGGTGGTCAATTGCCCGTCCACATATGTGTTCGTGCGCCACACGAACTGTATAGTGCGTTCTACCCCTCGTATCTGGCGATGCAGAGCGCACTTTTTAGTGTGAGCTTTAGCAGCAACAGTCCTCTAGCACTGGTAATAAGCGTCAGCATTACTGGATTGAGTCAGGTGCAGTTGCAGACAGTAAACGCGTCATCTACTGCGCAGTCTGTGAGCGTCACACCACCACTCATTAGCACAGCGTTCCGCAAATTGACCTACGAGTTTCAAACATCGTTGCACGTCCAGGTGACAGATACTAGCCAGCACTTATACTATTTAGAAGACATACCCTTACTGATGCACTCGCGCTGGTTAATGCAATGGGTCGCTGCCAACCGTTTGAAAATTGGCGCGTGGGTCACACCCAACGATCCAGCTATCGGCACGCTGGTGTTGAAAGCGGCTAAACATTTGTCGTCAGAGCCACTTCCTGTACCGGAAGCGATGGTGGGTTACAGTAAGGCCAATAGTAAAGAGGTGATCGCTCAGGTTGATGCAATTTATGACGCCCTGCGCGTTGATTATGGCATACACTACCTCCAGGCAAGCGTGCCGTATAGCGGTCCAGGTGGTACGACACCCGCAACCCAGAATATTAAATTACCGACTGAGATTTTACAGCAGCGCAGTGGCATGTGTATCGAATTGACGCTGCTGCTGGCTGCGGCGGTCGAACACATTGGCTTGCATGCCGAAATTATTATTGTGCCTGGACACGCCTTTCTTGGTGTAGCAGTTACGCCGGATGATAAGCATTTTGAGTATTGGGACGCCGTGCAGATCAATAACAATGTTGCCGGTGATTCCGCGAATGTGGCAACCGACGCTGTGTATGCACAAAACCTCAAGCAGCATACGATTGTTGATACGATCCTGGTGAGTGATGCCCGTAATGCCAATATCGATGCCATGCTCTGACGAGTGGGAAGGATACGACGACGAATAGCAGTGTAGATTTTCCAACCTGGTTTAGCTTTGGCTGCTATAGCGGTTTAGCATGTTGCATGTTAGCCATCGCTATCAATGCGCTCTACACCACGTTGCAGAGACGCGGCACGACACGCCAGCTCGCTGGTGCTATCGTGACCTGTGTTGTCTCCGCGCTACTGCTACTGCCCGCTATCGTCTGGTTTAATCTGCGCTTCACTGCTGAACAAGCTAATCTGCCCGTCGCGGAAGTAGAAGTTGCGCTGGTCTACGTGGCCCTCTTCGGTTGGTTTTTGCCGTTGGGCGTTACCATAGCCTATTGCCTTTTTACATTGCCACGTCCCTTCACTTCCTCGATGCAGATACCTCATCCCAAACGTACGACTCGCGCCAATGCGGCGACCGCGCTGCATCCGCCACGGCACCAACCTGGTTTACCCGCCCCATATGTCTACCGTGAAGATACCCCCTGGGGCTGGCTTGAATATCGCAGTGGCAATTTCCAAGGGCAGAAACTGGCCCTCAAGCGCAGTATTATCACGATTGGGCGCGGCGAAGAAAACGATATCTGGCTGGATGATGATATGGTCTCGCGCAACCACGCTGAATTGGCGTGGGACAAGGGAGTTGCCTATATCACCGATTGTGATAGCTTGAATGGCCTCATGCTCAATGGCAAACGTATGCGTGGAACGGACATTGTTGGTCCAGATGCACTGCTCGAAATCGGCTCGCATCGCCTCCTCTTTACGCTAGCAGAATACGCCGCTACGTCCGGTGAACAAGAAGATCCTTTGTCGCACCACATCTGGCACTCCGCTGAAGCCTTGCAAACTCCCAGTGAGAAGTTCGAGAAGTTGCCAATGACGCAAGCACTGTCAGATGGACTCATTGTAAGCCCGCAGCTCAACCAAGAGCAGAGGCAACCCACGAAACCGGGTGATACTCCCAGCGACCTTGAAGCGCAAGATACCGCTGAAATTGACCAAGTTGCTTCACCACCTCGACCCACAGATGTCCCAATGTTATTAGTCATTCGCGATGGAGAGGCCATTGGGAAGAGCTTCGTATTGAATCACGCCATGCTGACGATTGGTCGCGGCTCCGAATGCAATGTCGTTATCAATGATGCCTCTATATCGCGTAGCCACGCTCAAGTGTTGCGCCAGGGCAATGGCACTTACGTACAAGACCTGGGCAGTCGCAACGGTACAAAGGTCAACGGTGAACCGTTGCACGCGCCCCGTCTGCTACAAGCAGGAGACATTGTCTGCGTGGGTAGTATTCGCCTGGAATATATGTCGTTGCAGTCTGGCCCCGAAACGCCAGTGCCGCTATCCATCATCCCGGCCTCTGCCGTGCGTCCCTTAACCAGTGGCCCTGTCCCCTTACGCCTGCCCAGCAAGCCCAAAAATTAGCACCTCACCATTCCACCGAAGCATTAGAGAGAGGTCGTCGCCCCAGGATGGGTCTGCCATGACAGGGATAGAGGTAGGACACTTCGAGGCTGCGCAACACGCGCAGTGTATCTTCCAAGCGACGACGATCGGTCGCACCGCGCACGAGGGGTGCGCCACCTTCCACGGTAATCACGGTATCGCCACACAATAGCTCGTACGTGAAAGGGTTATAGAGACAGAGGCTTTCAGGGGTATGACCGGGGCTGGCAATCACGCGCCAATCGAGATGCTGTGGTAATCCAGCCACATCGTCAAGCCAGATATCAACCATGCGCACCTGGTTGGCATAATTGGGTGGGAACAGATCCAGGTGTTGCAGGACACCCGGCAATGCTGACTGATTCTGCACCTGCCCGGCGAGGTGGGTAATACCAGTTAGAGATTTGTTGCTTTGCCCGCCCGACTGACTCAACTGTCGGGCTATGGCAGAGGCGGCTATAGGAACATCGCACCGCTTACGCAAGGCTTCTACCCCGGCAGTATGATCTGCATGGAGATGAGTCAACACAACAAGATCAATTTCGGCAGCGTTTCTATGCAGAAAACATTCCATGTATTCCAGCAGGAGCCGCACATTGAGTTCGGAGGCTGGATCAACAATAACGATGCGTTGGTCATTGAGCAAGAAGGTATTCGCCAGGGAAAAACGGTCGGTAATAGTATGAACCTGCCGTGATTGTTGCACGACGCGAGGAGCAGGTTGTATGTTTCCTAAAGTGGTGTCCAAAGCAACCTCCCGCTGATACGAACATCTCCTCCTATGGTATCACCAAAGGTCAAGAAAAAAGTGTAAACGTTCCTCATCAGGATATGTTATACTGATGGATAAGTGAATTCAATCCCCTCGGTATGGAGGTCTTTATTTTATGACACGTCTCCAAGCAGGACAGTGGCCCAACTACACCTATATTGTGCCACAAATTTATACCAAAGCTAAAGTACGCCTCATCGGCCTGGGGAACTATACCCCCTCTGGTACCATTACTAACGCCTTTTTTGCCCATATCTCGACACGGCTCGGTGATCCACGCAGTGCTGAAGATCTGGAACGAGTGACGGGCCTGAGTACACGCCATGTACGTGCCAGTACATTAGAACTTTGTCGCAGGATGGCGGGCGTGGATGCCCCAGGCTTAATTGATGGTGATAACGCGCCAGCCAATGAAACGCTGGTTGATATGGCTGTTATCGCGGCACAACGTGCCCTGGCCAGTGCAGGACGCGATGTTTCCGAAATTGATACGGTTATCGGAGCTTCTTCCTCGGACAATGATGGCTTCCCAACTGTCGCTGGACTGGTACAAATGCGCTTGGGTCTGGGTCCCATTCGTGCTACCATGCTCAAAGGAGCCTGTGCATGCCAGACAGAAGCGTTTCAAGTATGTTCTGAGGTGCTCGCCGCCAGTTCCGCTAAACTAGTCTTGTTGGTGACGGCTGAAGGGCTGCTGCCCAATATCATGCATGTGCTGGATTGGAAGACAAGTTCGCTTTTTGGCGAGGGAGCCTCAGCCTACCTTTTGGAACGTGGGGACGAAGATACCTACGTCATCAATGGCTCGGACGCGAATCAAGGACCTTCACTGTTATATCAGACGCCACTGCGCAAGGATAGCATTGAGATGGCGGAAGTAGATATGAAGATTCAGCAACTCTTCCAGGAAGGCAAAGGCAAAGAACTCAGTAAGGTGCTTTCACAGTACCTCGTTGGCTATACCAAAATGAACGGGAAAGATGTCTACCGTGAGGCACCGCGCGCTATGGCTGAATCCGTCGATGCCCTCTGCCGCCACGCGGCACTTGATCCCGCCGAGCTAGCACACATCGTGCCACATCAGGCCAATTCGCGCATTACGAAGCGCATGGGAGACTTGCTGGTCAACGATTATGGCTGGCCTGACACAACAATGGATAAGCTGGTTGATAACTTCCGCTATTTTGGCAATCTTTCCAATGCCAGCATCGCCACAGCACTGGTTGAATTGCTACGCCAGGGTCGTCTACATGAGGGGCAATGGATAGCCTTGCCAGCCGTTGGCGGCGGTATGAATTATGGCTGCTGGCTACTGCGTTTCCATGATTTACAAAATCTGGACGCGGTACTCAATCCAGCTTAACACCCATTAGTCGAGTAAAATCTTTTTGAACTTAGATAGATAAAATTGGCAGGGTCGCTATGGATGATGGGATACGGACAGCGGCAGTGACAGCCGCACAACAACTTTTGCAGCGCTATAGGGTAGAACATCCACGCTGGGTGGACGACAAAACACCAATAGATGACTTGGTCGCCTGGCTAGGCCTACAGGTTGAAACGTTCCACCCGGCGGATTACCCGGCGGGCACTTTTGGCTTCCTAGAACCAGTGGAAGATTTGATTTGGCTCTGCCGCGACCTCTCTCCAACGCTGCGTCGCTTTACTTTGGCCCATGAGTTGGGCCATGCCGTTTTGCATCGTGCTAGCACTCAGCAACCAGCGGCGTTGCGCTCCCGCTTGGATGCTCTATCGCCTTTATCATCATCCCATCAGCAAGAGCAACACCAGCAAGCAGCATCTTCAAATTCACCTGACGACCTGTGTCAACAACCAGACGTACAGGAAGAAGTCACAACGTTCGATGAGCAAGAACGCTGGGAAGAGGTGCTGGGCCTCGGACAGAGCTATAATCCGCGTGGAGAGCGCGAGCTGGCGGCCAATATCTTCGCGTCTGAACTCCTCATGCCCTTTGCACGGGTACGCGCCCTCTACCTGAATAATCAGGTTCCCCCCCATACCCTTGCCGCGCTCTTTCAGGTCTCCAACACGGCTATGCTCAATCGACTGGTTGGCCTGGTGAGCGAGGGCAGCAACGCACATACTGCACATGCCGCGAGTAGAGAACAAGCAGGAAACCAGACGACGGAAGCTCCCGCTAAAAAGCAATACGACGAATTCCAACAAGCTGCCATTGAAGCACCAACCCCTGCGCTAATCGTGGCTGGACCCGGCAGTGGTAAGACCAGCACGCTCATTGGACGGACAGAGTATCTCATTCACACCCTACAGGTACCACCTGAGCACATTCTGGCCTTGACCTTCTCGCGCAAAGCGGCGGAAGAGATGCAGGAGCGCCTGCAAGTGCTGCTACGCAGCGACGCAGGTGCGGACCAATTGGTCATGCCTAAGGTCAGTACTTTCCATGCCTTTTGCGCCGATATGCTGCGCCTCTACGGCGGGATTGTAGGGCTGCGTCCCGATTTCGCGCTCATCGACGAGACGGAGGGCTATTTTCTGCTGCGCCAGTTGACCAGGAATATGCAGCTCTACCATTATCGCAACCTGAAAGCCCCCGCCTTCTACTTCCCAGATATATTACGCGCCATCTCACGCGCTAAAGATGAACTGGTGTCGCCAGAGCAGTACCACGCGCTGGCCCAGCGCATGTTGGAGCGAGCAGAACTGACGCAAGGTGAAGACGAACTATTGAGCGCGCACAAAGCTCTTGAAGTGGCGCATATTTACGCGCTCTACGAAGAGGCTTTGCGGAGACGAGAAGATACCGACTTCGGTGGCCTGATTATGCTGACGGTGCAATTATTCAAAGAGTTTCCAGAGATATGTTTTGAGCAGCAGCAGAAGTTCCATCACATTCTCGTGGATGAGTTCCAAGATATTAACCGCGCCAGCGGTGTTTTACTGCGCCAACTAGCCGGGGAGGCCAGCCGCATCTGGGTCGTGGGCGATGCGAATCAGTCTATTTATGCCTTTCGCGGCGCGTCACCTGCTAACATCGCCAATTTCCAGCAAGACTATCCCGGCGCAGTCGTGCTACCGCTCAGTCGCAACTACCGTTCGCGCCCCGATATTGTGCAACTGGCGGAGGCTTTTCGCTGGCAACAATTGGAACTGGGGACGGAGGTCGAGCCAACACAAGCCGCGCCCAGCCGCCTGACTCACCCGGAGACGTATGTTACCGTGGCTACCGCCTCCGATAACGCCAATGAACTGGCAGGATTGGTGGCTGACATTCGCTACAAGCATGCACAGGGATACGCCTATCGGGATATGGCCATCCTCAGTCGCACACGGGCGCGGATGGAGAAAATCGTCCATGCCTTGCTTGCCGCCGGCCTCCCTGTCGTTGAGAAAGTCAGCGTATTAGAGCAAGAACACAGCAAAGACTTGCTCTCCATCGTCCTGCTACTAACTGACATCAGCGGCATGGGCCTTTTGCGCGCCGCTCGCCAGCGCGAACACCCTCTCGCACAGGGCGATATCGAACTCCTTCTGTTGGAGGCCCACAAACAGCACAACTCGCTCACAGCGCTGCTATTGCGCAACGAGTTTCCCGCTTCAATTAGCAAAGCGGGATGCCGTTCACTCACACGCCTTTCCAGTATCGTGCAGTCGCTTTTCCTGCATGCCATCGATGCCTGGTCGCTGCTGGCCCAGTATCTCTTCATCGAGACAGCACTGATGCGCGATCTTTTGACGACTGAGAGAAGCCAGGAGCAGAGCGACATCCTCTCCGACTACCTCGGTCTGTTACAACTTGCGCGCCGCTACGATCAGCAGCAAAAGGCTTTACGCACGCGGCAAGTCGAGGAAGAAGAGAAGAACGGGAAGAGAGGGGAGCACGACGAGCAACCCATACCCCCACTGACGTTACAGGAACAGGCCAAAGGCTTCCTTGATTATTTGCAGGTAATGGTCAGTCTTGGACAAGATGGCGGCGGGAATCGCCAGCATGCTGGCGATGTTAGTGACGGCGGTGATGGTAGTGACATGGAAGAGCAAAGCGATGTGCTACGCGTAATGACTGTCCATGCCAGTAAAGGGCTTGAGTTTCCTATCGTCTACCTGCCAGGGCTCATCCAGCGCAATTTTCCCATGCAGAAGCATGCTAATCCCGTGCCACCACCAGATGGGATGCTCCCTGCCGAAGGCGCGGGAAAAACGGCCCACGAGATCGGTGAGGCCTGCCTCTTCTACGTTGGCGTTACCCGTTCCCGCGACCACCTTGTCTTGAGCTACAGCCAATTCAACGGCAAGCAACGCGCCAAACCTTCCCAATATCTTGAGACCTTGCTAGCGGGTTTGCCGCCTGAGCGCGTCACACGCCTACAATGGCAAGGGTTAAGCGCAGACGCGACAGTTGATGAGGACGAGGAAGAGACGGTGGTGATGTCTCTCTCTCAACCCAGCCAGCAGTTTATCGAGAAGATGAAGCCCAATAAACTGATTGCCGCGGATATTGAGAACTATCAACGTTGCCCACGTCGCTATCTCTATAGCACAATTTATGGTTTTCGGGGCGAACAAGGAGCCTATCTCCTTTTCTGGCAAGCGATGCAAAAAACGCTCGAAGCACTCCAGCAAACACGAGAGCAGGAAAACGCAACGGGAGCAACACCATCGGCTCAAAGGCCCACCTTAGAAGAAGCACACCATCTCTACACCCAGCATTGGCAAGCATTGGGCGGTCAGCAGCAACCTTTTGCCGCCGTCTATGAACGGCATGGTAATGAAGTGACGGAGTTAATCCACCGCAAACTGCAAGAGAGCGGCAATGGCAAGTGGGAGTTGCGCTCCAGCTATACCGTAGAGGCCGCGGGCCGCAGCATCCAGGTCCCAATCGACCGCGTAGAGTCCGCCAGCGCAGGCGCTCAACCCAGCACATTTGTGCGCACGCACTTTGGCAAACGCAAAGAGACACCTACCCCCGGCACACGTGAGCTACTCTACAGTCGCGCCTCGCGCCAACACGCTGCCCCAAAGATCGAGCTACTCTTCCACAATCTCAGCACAGGCGAGACTATCCCCATGAAACTCACCGCCAAAAAGGAACAAACCCTCTCCGAAGCCCTGGAACAAAGCATCCATGGCATCGAACACGACGAGTATCCCGCCCTCTTCAATGCACGGACTTGCCCAACGTGTCCATTCTACTTGATCTGCCCGGCATGAATCTATGTGAGGACTGAACAACTATGCTTATACTTCCCCGTAAACACCACGATACTCCTTAGGCATCATCGCGGCAATCTTATGCATTATCGTCTCGGTGGCTTCGTCAATATCTTCGCGAGTGATCTTCTTGCCTTTGGGTTTGAACACTATGGGCTCACCGTAAGAGATGGTCACAGGCGCACGAAACTTTTTCAGCGCGTTTTCACTGCCCCAGATCGCCACTGGCACAACAGGTACACCTGTGCGCAAGGCAATCATGCCCATACCAGCGTGGGCCTTTGCTAGCGTGCGTGAGCGACTACGCGTCCCCTCGGGAAAAATACCCAGAATATTGCCCTTCTTCAATTGCTCTTCTCCGGTGCGCAAGGCCTGCCGATCCCCTTCGCCACGCTTGACGGGAAATGAGCCCAGGAAGCGTACCAGCCAGGCCAATTTGCTGCTAAAGTATTCTTCCTTCGCCATATACACCACTTTGCGCCGCAAATGCATAGGAATGAGCGGAATATCAGTCCATGAAAGATGATTGGCGGCAATAATAAAAGCTCCCTGACGCGGTACATTGTCAAAACCTTTCAGGCGGACACCATTGACTATGTGAAAAATTATGATCGCCAGCCAACGTAGGGCAAAATACAGGATTGTTGGTGTGATATAGGGCTCGTAGTAGTTCTTCTGCGGCTTCGTCGATTTTGTAGTTTGCAGTGGTTTCACTGGCTTCTGAGGGTCAAGTTCCTGTTTCATACGAGACTCTCCACATGATGATAAATAACCTCTAGCACTTGCGCAACGCTGAGGTGATCGGTGTTGATGACGATGGCATCCGCCGTCTGTTGCAGGTTGTCGCGATCAATAAAGTCACGCCGTTCGATATCTTGGCGTACACTTTCGAGGGTGGGCATGACAGGGTTATGTTCACCCATGCGTTCGCGCAATTCGGCATAGCGGCGGCGCGCGCGTTCTTCCAGGCTGGCGGTCAGAAATATTTTGAGTTCGGCATTGTGCAACACCACCGAGCCAATGTCACGCCCGACCATCACAACGCCATCGCGCTGGGCCATGGCACGCTGCTGGGCTATAATGATCGTCCGCACCGGCTTATGAGAGGAGGTCATAGAAACAGCGTTGGTGACTGCGGCACTACGAATATCCCAGGTCACGTCTTGTCCATTGACGGTGACGGTATACTGTCGCCCGTCATTGACCTGTGGACGACTAATGACAATGTTGGCAACGCGTGCCAGTTGTTCCAGTGCCACTCCATCGTCGATAGCCACGCCGTTCTTGAGGGCTAACCAGGCCAGAGCGCGGTACATCGCGCCCGTATCTACATAGAGATAGCCCAGATGTTTTGCCAGTTCTTCCCCGATGGTGCTTTTGCCTGATCCCGCGGGACCGTCGATGGCGATACGCCTTGCCCGTTGCATACATCCTCCCTTTATTCATCAGTGCCGATACTGTGGGGATTATATCACAAGAGCGAGGCTACCTCCTTCTCGCTTAAATAACGCCACGTCCCTTCCGCTACATTGCCCAGTCTAATCGGCCCAATGCCCACCCGCACCAGTTGCAGCACACGATAGCCCACTGCAGCTAGCATTCTGCGTACCTGGCGTTTGCGCCCCTCGTGAATGGTTAGGGCCAGCCAACAATCAGTCCCTTCGCTGTACAATCTTCGTACCCGTACTGGCGCAGAAACATGACTCCGTCCGTCATCTTCGGTAAAGGTTACACCTCTGCGCAATAGCTCCAACGTGTTCGCGTCAGGCCAGCCCTGCACCAGTGCCTGGTAGTGTTTCTCCATGGAGTAACGCGGATGCGAGAGTTTCAGCGCAAACTCTCCATCGTTGGTCAGCAAGAGCAGCCCACTGGTATCGATGTCCAGGCGGCCCACAGGATAGACGCGCAATTGGCGTAACTCAGTTGGCACCAAGTCTAGCACCGTTGGTCTTTGCTGAGGATCGTTAGCTGTACTGACATAACCCGGCGGTTTGTGCAGTAAGATGTAGACATGCTGCGCGCCCGGCTCTATCGCTACCATCTTGCCATCGACACTGACCGTATCACGAGTTGGATCAATGCGCGATCCTTGTGCCGTCACTACGACGCCATTGACCTGTACGCGTCCAGCCGCTATAAGTACTTCCGCGTGGCGACGCGAGGCAACGCCCGCGTGTGCCAGGTAACGGGCCAGTCGCTCCCCTTCTGGTGATGATTGTGTCATAGCAGCCTCTTCCCCAACATACAGACCTCACAGTGTTTTTCGCGGCACGTTTGCTGATAAATAAAGTGCAAAGCTTGTTGTCGGCAAGCCCCTTCCGGTTCCTGGGCCAACACCAGTTGCCGACTCATGGCGCGGGTGATACGATTCGAGGAGAGGCCCGGATAGACCATATACAAGTCTGTAGCCTGTTTAGCCAGTAGCGTATCGTTTTCAAGCCGTGCTACGGCGAGGGCAAACGGTAACACACAGTTACAAATAAGGATATCAGCCCGCGCTCTACCCACGTCAACGAACACGCTGCGCAAATTGGCTATAGCTGCCATAACGTGTAGGGTTTCACCCGCAGGGAGGATGGCTTTTTTCAACCTCGCCCATGCCCCCCACCCTGCGTCTTCACGCCACTGCTTCACCAGTGTGCGCAACGCCATCAAGCGGCTACTATCTAAAGCGGGTGGATCAAAGGTATGCCCTAATGGCTCAGGTATTGTCCTCGTGCAACCTGCCAAGTATGCGCCAGCCGCACGAAAGAAGGCACGATCACGCCCATAGCCTAACCCTTCAGCCAGTGCAATGATCAGACAGGCATCATATGCACTAAACAAGGAAGAGGTTAGCCCACCGTGCAGTTGTTCTACAAAGCCATCTGCCTTCTGTTCAAAGCGCAACAATCCTGCCTGATGCAACACTTTGCTGCGCTCCTGCTCACTCATTTGCGGCACAACCTGCTGACACGGCCAATGTATTGCTGGCACATGCATAGGTGAAGCTGGCACGATATCATTGAGCGAACACATGGGCATGGGGGTGCCATCCGAGCGCAGTATCGGCGTCGTAGTATCGCAGACCAGCACAACGTGTAAGATTACATTGTTGTAGCGAGCATCGCTTTGGTGGTGGTGTGAAAACCAATCGCTGGCATAAATGTGAAACTCAATATCACCAACGACCGTCCTCCCATCTTGACTAGTAAAGCGCAATAGCGCATCATGCACATCCGGACCGGCAGCACTCCCTACGCGCCCATGAAAGACCAGTTGGCAGGAACCCCCATCACTGAACGGCAAGCACGTACCAACAGGCAAGGCAAACCAACGCCGCACCACTTCATCTTCGTGGCTAGGTACGGGCGATCCTTGCGGTTGACCATGTTCTTCAAGGTACCTACGAGGGGAAAGGCTATTCACCAAGTCCTGTCTCCTGGGAATGTATTTGTAGACGTGGCAGTTTCGCGGTGATACGCGTTCCATCATCAAGGTCCCAGTTAGTATTGGACGGATCGTCGTCTGCCACGTCTTCTACGATCAAAAGAGACCTTTGCTCGCTATCTCTCTCTAACTGGTTATTGGCGGCAAAGGCCATCCCTTCGGCTACTTCCGCCTCTGCCTCGGCATTCATAGCCGCCCGGCGCGCCTGCTCTTCGGCGGCTTCCGCGTCAGCAAGTTGCGCATGTGTACGGGTAGCTTCACGCTCTGCATGCTGTAGAAACGTCTCTGCTTCGGTCGCGGTCAACGCACCATTGGCGATAGCCGTCCGAATTTCCTCCAACACCTGGTCGGCCTCCAGTGCGGCATGGCGCGCCTCCCGTGTGCGTGCGCTACTGGCCTCCGCGAGAGCCTCTGCTTCAGCCGCAACCGCACCAGCCACGTCAGCAATCATCATGGCCGCGACCGCCGCCACCATCTCCTCTTCCTCTTCAATATCCACGATGCTCCCCACTTCCATGCTCGAAAACCCATAACTTTTTTTCCCGCCGGAGGGCAGTCCCTCCTGCATCAGATGCGACTCGGATCCCATTTGTTCCTGGCGATCCGCTACCGCAGAGGCTCGCCGCGACGCTTCACGAGCAGCTTGTTCAGCAGCTTCGGCGACGGCACGAGCTTGGCGAGCAAGTTCGGTAGCCGCGCCCGTATCACCGGGTGTCATCGCTGCCTGAGCCACGAAGGAAGTTTCCTCTGGCTCCGCAACAGGACTTTCATCCTGCACAAACTGCTGTCCCAAGCTGCTATCTTCCGGCTCTGCGTTAACATCGCCTTCTGGCACTATGTTGACAGCGTTATGTTCAGCAACCACCTCCTGAGGGGCATCTTCCGGCTCTGCGTTAACATCGCCTTCTGGCACTACGTTGACAGCGTTGTGTTCGGCAACCACTTCTTGAGGGGCATCTTCCGGCTGACTTGAGTCATCGGCGATGATAGCCGGCTCGGCAATCTTCTGCTGAAGGTGTGCCAGGTGACTTTCAATGCGCTCAACACGGGCCACACGTTTTTGTAAACGCGCCTCGGCACGGCGCAGACGTTCCTCGGCACTCGCTTGGACAGATTGTGCCTCTTGCAAGCGTTCCTGAAGTTTCTTCTCACGTTTGTTGAGTTTTTTCTCCAGCTTGTTCGATTGCTCTCCCTGTGGAGGAGAGGACTTTTTGTCAGCCTTCACGATGCATCCTCCATAGCCAAGATGCGCTATTTTTTGCTCTTGGGCTTTTTCACTTTTGTATGCCCTTCCGCAAGTTCAGCTTCAACAGTAGTATACTGTGCTGTCGCATGCAGATCTCTCTGCTCCACATTTTCTTCTATGCCATGCTGCCGATTATGCAATATCTCACCAAAGTGTGGACGGCGATAGAGCACCTCTGTCCGACGCGAGAAAAGGGTGCGTTTGACGATGTGCAAATCGTGCTCAATGCTTATTTCCAGGAAACCATTATCTTTCTTACCGCTAGTATCGAGCAAGGAGCCAGCATTACAACAGAGCAGGCGATGTCTTCCATCCGACAAATCCCAGACGTGACTGCGATGTATATGCCCACAACATAATAAATCAACGTTCAGTTCGATCAAAGTTTGCAGGATATCGGCAGAACGGGGCACGACATCGCCCGGCCTGAGCTTTTTCGTTGGCACCGGCAAAAAGCTGTGATGTGCGCAGAAGATGCGGTACTCGCCCCGTTCACCTTTGTTGAAATGTTGCACGGCCACATCCATTTGACGCGGTGTGATATCCGGTTCGCTATTCAGGCCAACCGCCGCCACGCCACCTGAGCGATAGAAAAACTCGGTGGCTGCGAAATGATCAAAGAATTTTCCCTGTCGCCCACGATTCACGCCCTCAATGGAGTCCATCTCGTCGAGCAGCGTCACGGGTTCAGGGTGTGTGAGTAAAAAATATTCCAGGTCGCTCCGTTCGGCTGGCGCGGGAATAATGGTGCGAGCCTGGTCGCGGTTGCCCGGAATCATGAGCACTGTACAAAAATCCAGCGCGTCGATGAAGCGTTTGACACGCTGAAATTGCTCGTCTAGCCCATCGTTGGTCAGGTCGCCGGTAATCAAAATCAGGTCTGGGCGCAATGCTGCAAATTGCCGAGCCGCCTCTTTTAGTAATGTCCAGTTTTCAGGTGATTCTTTATAGTGGAGGTCAGAAACGTGCAATATTTTCAATGGATTTTCCTTCTTCTTGTCTCATATTGCTTGCTGCGCGAAAATGTAGCATGGAATTCACACTTCTAATAACAGGCGTATGATGGCACGGCGTAATATGGTCTGTACCTGGTCAATGGATTGATCGCCCTCGATAACAGTAAACCCATACTGTTGTTGCATCTGTTGATATTCGCTATACATTTTCATCTCGAAAGCACGAAAACTCTCCAGAGCCTCTCTCGTGAGCAGTTGTGGTTGCAGTACTGGTGTCTCTTTCTGGCCTTTTCTATCCTTCGCAGCTTTTTTATGCTGCGCCTTCCCATGCTCCCCGTGCTTTTTGTGTTTGCCATGTTTTTGCAGCATCTCCAGGCGCTGCTGTTGCAGCGAAAGGCGACGATGCACAGCCTCTTCGGGGCTGATATGCAAATAGAAAACAACGTCAGGCTGCACGGAATAGCGATAGAGGTTATGTACCCAGGTGCTATCCAGTCCACGTGCGGCGTCGCGTGCAAAGGCGGTATAGGTGTAGCGGTCGGCTAGCACGATCTCGCCACGCGCTAAGGCTGGTTTGATCACGCGCTGGGTGCGATCAATGTGATCCGCGGAAAAGAGCAGACTATACGTCAAAGCCTTGAGTGGTGGGCCGCTACGCACCTGGGCTAAGATATCTGAGATGATCGGCGAACTGCGCCAGGCGGTGGTCGTTACCAGATAGCGTTGAGCCAACAGCCAGTCATGAAGAAGTTGCACCTGGGTTGTACGTCCAGAAAGATCAATACCTTCCAGCACAATCAACCGCGGTCGCTCAGGGGTAATACGCGCTATCTCTTCCCGGTTGCTGTTCCCCACGAGGTATTGTTGCTGCACCATCGTTACTCCTCATGCAGATGGTATTCGTTCGGTAACGTTTTCTCTACCGCGTCGCGCAAGATGCGCTGCTGTAGCTTGACAGGCAAACTGGCATCCAGGCGCAACAGGCCGTAGCTCTCAGTCATGGCCTCATACTCGTGTAAAATACGCTGCTGAAAAGCTTGAAAGCTCGCGATGGGATCTCTGCTCAAACCAAGGTCCATACCGGCCTGATAATATTTTATGCGTGGGTGATGACTCAACGTACGTTCAAGAGATTGGTCCGCACTGATAGAAAAATAGACGCTCAAATCGGGTTTAGCGGCGAAGGCATAGACCTCTTCAATCCAGCTCCGCTCGACACCATGGACGACATCACGAGCCAGGGCGGTATAAATATAGCGGTCGGAGAGTACGATAGCTCCGCGTTGCAGCGCAGACCGTATTTCGCGCTCATACAGCTCAGCAAAATCGGCGGCGTGCAGCATACTTAACAGTAAAGGGTCGAGAGAGCCCTGCTTCTTGCCAAATTTCAACGCACGCTTAATGAGTTTCGAGGCCATGAATTCGGTAATTACGACTTCATAGCCTTCCGCCTGGAGCCAAAACTGTAGCAATCGGAGCTGGGTACTCTTCCCGGAGCCATCCAAACCTTCCGCCGCTATGAGTCTACCAGGATAGGTATGCGGCACCAGAAATGGGGTGCTAGCACCCTGTATGTTTGTCTCAGCCGACATATCTCTCACCAGTCCTCCTACTATAGAGGATACCTCATTGCCTGAGAGAATGCAACCACCGTGACACAACAGTGACGTTTCTACAGTCGAAAGAGCGATGAGCATTGTATTCGTGTATGTTATCTGCGCTTTTTGATGCTATTATTTAGCGCATAGGGCCAACGCCAAAGTTGTAGAATAAGCGTATTGAAAACAAGGGTGATGAGCGCGAAAGTCAGCGGAGGGATGCCGTGATCGACAAAAATGCCCCGCAATGCCATCGCTACCGGCCATGCCAGCACCCATGATAAAATCGTGCGCGAGGCCATCTTGCGCGGGTTGGCCATCACATCTTGGCGAAACGCGCCCACGAATGGGGCAACGAGAAACCAGCCCGTGAGAAACGGCAGGGCCGTCACCACAATTTGCGGTATCGCCGCTAAGCCCGTCGCCTCACCATGATTGCCGCGCCCGATGGCAGCGAAGATGAAGAAACATAGGGCATCACCGACGACGAGCGAGATAATTCGTATCGTTTTATTTCTTGCGTCTCGCTCTGGGTTAGCATTTGAGGTATCTACCTCGCTGTTTTTTTCTGTTATGCGCACGCATTTTTCCTTGTTCTAGCTTAAACTGCTTTTTTTTCTTGCTCGCGTACAAGTTCTGAGACGGCGGCGAGTTCGGTATGCACCCCGCGAATGCGCAGCATGACCACTGCCAGATAAACAAACAAGCCAACCCAAACGATGGCATAGGCGGCGATGAGATAATTTAATCCTTGCATGGCGAGATCTTCCTTTTCGTGTGTGACTATTCAACGCTGGCACGCAGGCGTTGCGCCAGTGTTTGCATTTTTTGTAGCTGATAAACCTGGATCATCAGGAAGCTGTAGAGCAGCGTAAACGACACTAATGAAACCATCAAGGTGAGCACTACGCTGGACGGCAACGCACCGGGGACGCCCACCTCTGGCTGTGGATGCAGCGTACGCCACCAGTTGACGGACTCATAAATGATTGGGACGTCGATGACGCCAATAATGCCAAGCACGGCGGCGGAACGCGCACTGGCGGGTGTGCGTCCCATGTAGCTGCGCAACATCATGTAGCCAATGTAAATGAACCAGAGGATCAGCGTTGTGGTCAAGCGGGCATCCCATGTCCACCATGTCCCCCACGTTGTACGGCCCCAGATAGAGCCAGTAATCAGTGCCAGCGTGATAAACACTGTCCCGATCTCGGCTGATGCACGAGCCAGCCAATCCCAACGCTCGTCTTTCTTCCAGAGATAGCCGATACCACCGATCGCCAACACGCCAAAGGCCAGCATGCCAATCCAGGCGACAGGCACATGGAAGTAGAAGATACGCTGCGGTATACCTTCAATCGCGTCGGTTGGTACATACAGAAAAATCATAGCGATGGCGATCATCATACTGACAAAAGTTAGAGCTAACAAGATGATGGAAACGACTGGAAGTCCTGGACTACCCTTAGTCGTGCCAACAACAACCTCCCGTTGCTCAATATTTGTTTCTCGTTTGGCTAATGCCATAGAAGTACTCCTATAAAGAGACTATTCTTCAACAACATATTCAAAGGTAAGCATAGAGACGCTTAGAAAGATAAGATCAAAGGCTGCTATCAAGCCCAGCCATGGCGGCTCATTAGCCACTGGCACCATCAATGAACCGGTGACGCGCACTGCCCCAATAACGATGGGCACAATCAAGGGAAAGACAAGTATGGGCAAGAGCAACTCGCGCGCTTGCGTCGCCGCCGCCATCGCCGAAAAAAGTGTTCCCACCGCGGCGATACCCAATGTGCCGAGTAAAACCACCGGCAAGAACACGCCTACGAACAACGGAATATCGAATAGGGCCGCGAAAATCGGTAGGGCCACAATTTCTACTACTCCGATAAATAGCATATTTCCCAGCAGTTTGGCAAGGTAGATAGCTTTACGATCTACTGGACAGAGCAAAAGACGATCCATCGAACCCTTTTCGCGCTCGGCGGCAATAGTGCGTCCCAATCCTAGCATACTGGCAAAGACGAAGGCAACCCACAACGCTCCGGGTGCGACGGCAGCTTTATTATCCACACGCAGATCAAAGGCAAAGTTGAAGATCACCAGCACAAGGATCGCGAACAGGCCCATGCCTGTCCACATCTGCTTGCTGCGCAGTTCGTAGCGCACATCTTTCCAGAGAATCGCCATTACTTGCTCAAGAAAAATCATGGTAGGGCCACCGCCTCTGCATACGAAAGCTGCAAACTATCCAATGCCAGTCCCGCGGTTCTCTGCTGAAACGCAACGCGTCCATGCTGCAACAGTACAATACTATCGCCCAGTTTCAGCGCACGCTCTGGTTGATGCGTTGTAAAAAGAGCACTGCCGCCCTGTGCGATATGTTCGGCAAGCACCGCCTCTAGTAATTCGTGCCCTTCTTGGTCAAGTCCCGTGTCTGGCTCGTCCAACAGCAGCAGTTGCGGCTTGTGCAGTAAGGCTCTTGCCAGGGACAAGCGTTGCACCTGTCCCCGCGACAGGGTGCTAACACGCTCCCTGGCTTTTTTCTCTAATCCAACGCGCTGCAACAGGTGGATAGCGCACTCGTCCGCGTCAATAACGGTATACATCTTCCCAAAGAACAAGAGATTCTCCAGGGCCGTCAACTCCTCGTAGAGATACGGTTGGTGTGCCACAAAGCCGACGAGGCGTCGCACCTGCTGGGCGTCCTGCACAATATCCAGTCCATTGATGCATACTTGCCCCGCGCTCGGTTTGGTTAATCCCACCAGGATACGCAGCAACGTCGTCTTGCCCGTGCCATTAGCTCCCATCAATGCCATACGTTGACCGCTATACAGCTCCAGGTCGATCCCGCGCAGGATGGGTTTGAAACCAAAACTCTTCTTCAGCCCCCGAACCTCTAGGAAAAGATCGCTTTGCGGTTTCACGAAGTCACCTTCTCGCTCATCAGTGTACTCAATTGTGCCTTAAGCTTGGCGCGACGTTCCTGGTAGAGCGTTTTCTTCAACTTGCCAGCCTCGTAGCTCTCATCCAGTGCCAACAATTCCTGCAACAATTCCTGCTCCTTGGCAGTGGTAGCACTTCCCTTTGCCGCCACTTTTTTAGCAGGCTGAGCTTTTGGCTGTCTGCGTTGCACCACACCTTTATTGCTACTGGTTTTACTGCTTCCTGTTTTTGCAGTGCGGCGCGTGGAGCGGTAGAGCAGCCACGTGCCAAGCAGGATTACGACCATTACGCCCAATACTATGACGAACCAGGGTATACCCGAGTTCGTAGGTGTGCTGACGCCGCCGGGAAGCAATGTCTTGACCGGCAAGCCATCTAATTGCACATGGACGACCTGGTTGGGCGTCAAACCTGTCGCCTGGAACAGGTTCAGAGATCGCTGGTCAGCGGTCACTGGCCCTTGTGCCGACAGTACGCTTGAACTGGCGCGAATGTCCGGGGGGATCAGCAGCATTAACTGCACCGTGGGATATTGCACGGTATAGTCAAAGTCATAGCTAGCTATGGTGTACGGCATATCGAAGGTAAAGGCAAACTGTGAATCGCCAGGGGGAACTCCAGCGTCCGCAGCGAAACCACTATTGACCTGGATAGCGCTATAGCCATCAAAGCCTTTGCCTAAAGAGACATTGCGCGCCGTATGGGGCAGCGTAAAAAGCAACGCGTTCGGTTTCCCCTGACTGGCATCGAGCGAACCAACATAAGTATGAGCATTCAGATTTCGAAAGATGAACAATTCTGAAACGCTCACCAGCCCCTTCTGTGCGTCTGGCTCACGCAATAACACCGTCGCCCGTACAATCGCGATATCGGCAGTACTTGTGGTCGCCTCGTAGAGGGTGAGGTTAAGCTGTTGGACCGGCTTGCTTGTCAACGTAACTTCAGCACTCGTGTATTGCGCACCCTGATACTTGGTATACAGAGCATAGCTAATCCCACTGGCAGTGGCGAGGTTGCTAAACGTATACGCACCATGGGCATCCGTTTTAACAGTGGTCAAGTCCTGCGAAGTGTTGCCCTGAGCAATCTGTAAGGTAACGCTTTGTCCCACCATAGGCACATTCTTCCGCGTGCCATCCAGCAACTGTCCAGCAATACGTCCTCCACTCGCCGCATGGGCCGTTGGGGCGAAGCCTAGGAATAGGGAAGAGCAGATGATCAGGGTAAACAGGAAGGCCACCCTGGCTCCCCAATAATAATTACTGTTCGATGCGACCATTATTTTCTCTCATTGTGCGCAATTGGGCTTCGATGGGATCATCAAGCTCTTGTTCGCGGTCGTAGCGCGATTTCATGGCTACAAGGGCACGACGCAAATAGCGTTCACGTAACGAACGATAATCAGCAGCGGAGATATTGCCAAGCTGATAATCAAGCTCAACCTCCTGAATAGCCCCACGCGCTGCTTGTTCGTTCTCCAAAGAGGCTTTCTCGCTATCCGACTGGAACTCCTGCTGTCCATTAGCACGTTCCTGTTGTGCTTGGTCTGACGGAGATGCGCCAGCTTCTTTTGGCTGTTTGCTCTGTTTGCTCAAATTGCGCTGATACAGTGGGTAAAGCACAAAAATCAAGGCCAGCAGGCCCAGAACGATTGCAATGAGGATAGGCAAAAACTGCATCACAAAGCCTCCCGTCTACTTCTGCCTGTCTGCATGAAAATAGGGTCTTCTTCCGCCAACTCTCTTTCAAGTCGCATTCGCAGATGCTCTAACTCTGGATCAACCCTTTCATCCCTCTTATCCCTCTCATCCTGCTCAGTTGCAGCTATGTCTGAATTTTCTTCATTACCTGGGCCGCTGGTCGGGGACACTTTATGCCAATCTCGCAGCACAAAGAAGAGCAAGATAAAGCCACCGAGCAGCAATACGATGGGAACAAGCCATGCCAGCATCGAAATGCCTTGCCATTGCGGCGACCAGACGATCTGGCTACCATAGCGCGCCTGAAAATAGGCAATGACCTCTTGCTCCGATTTACCAGCTTGTAACTGTTGGCGAATTACCACGCGCATCTGTTGTGCCAAAGTAGACGTCGAGTCAGCTACTGATTCGCTCTGGCAGACGGGACATTTTAACTGCTCTCCCACGTCATGCGCCTGTTGATCGAGCGTCTGTTGTGCTGACGTGGAAAGGAATACATAGAACCAGATTGCCCCCACGATCGCAACAACCGCAATGGCAATAAAGAGCGCGCGTTTCTGCTGGATTACTTTTAAAGCCCTCAAACCACTACCTCCTCATCATCATGTCCTGCCGCTTTCGTGCTCGTAGAGAGCGTCTGCGCGGAATTTCCACTGCTCGCGCTAGCCATCGCTACGCTGCCCACGCGCTTGCGTCGCGGAACTGCAAGCCGCGTGAGTTGCTTTCGGCGTTCGGGCCACCAGCAAATAATGCCCCCCAGCAACATGAATAAACCGCCATACCAGACCAGTGGTGTGAGTGGATTAATGAATACGCGGATAGTGGCTTGTGATGCGCCATTCCAATCGTCTAGCAGAACGTAAACATCGGTCAAGCCAAAAGTCGAAATGGAAATCTGGCTAGCGGGCTGATTGCCAAAGTTTTGATAAAATTCGCGTCCGGGATAGATGTAGTGCTGCAACTGCCCATCGCGCCACACCTGTAGGATGGCTTTGACCGTGTCGGTACCAGGACTGGTCTCCTCAACGTTGCCAAAATAGGTGAGCTTGTAGCCAGCGACGTTCATCTCTTGTCCAGGTTTCAGCACGGAATCCTTCTGAACCTGGAAGAAATGCGAGCCAATCACGCCGACCGCCAGCATTACCAGCCCCAGGTGGACAATATAGCCGCCATAGCGTTGACGATAGCGATTGATGAGCATAAAGAGTGCGACGGGATAGGCTTCGCCGTGACTGTGTCGCACACGCATGCCACGCCAGAGTTCATACAAAATAGCCATGGTGGTAAAGGAACAAACGGCAAAGCCAATATTCGCCCACACATTGCGTACACCCAACAGTGGCAGTATTGCGGCACACAACGCGGCTGCTAATGCGGGAATACCCAGATTACGCCACAACACCTGGCTTGAAGTGCGTCGCCATGCCAGCAGCGGCCCTACTCCCATTGCTACGATAAGCAGGACAAAAAGTGGCCCATTGACCGCGTTGTAGAATGGAGGGCCGACGGTCATCGTCTGCTGGCCCGTTGCCGCCGTGATAAGCGGGAAAATGGTACCCCACAAGGTGGCAAAGGCGATACCAACCAACAGTAGGTTATTTAAGAGGAAGATACCTTCGCGTGAGACAACGGAGTCAAATTCCTGTTCGGGTCGCATCTTGGGCAGACGGTAGACAAACAAAATAGTGCTGAAGACAATCACAATGACCAGGAAGGTCAGAAAGTAGGAGCCAATATCGGAGTAGGCGAACGAATGCACCGAACTGATGATACCACTGCGCACCTCAAAGGTGCCGAAGATCGAGAGCACAAAGGAAGCCACAACCAGCACCAGATTCCACACCTTGAGCATACCACGTCGCTCCTGCACCATCGACGAGTGCAGAAAAGCGGTCGCCGTCAACCACGGCAATAGAGCGGCGTTCTCCACCGGGTCCCAACCCCAATATCCGCCCCAACCCAAAACATGATAGGCCCACCACGCGCCCAAGATAAGACCCGTCGTCTGAATTGACCACGCCGCCAGTGTCCAGCGCCGGATCGAGCGCAGCCACTCACTATCCAATTTACCAGTCACCATCGCCGCCACGGCAAAGGCAAAAGGCAGGGAAAAGCTCATATAGCCCATCAGCAGCATGGGGGGATGCACCAACATTCCTGGGTCCATCAACAGTGGATTCAGCCCGTTCCCATCAGGTGGAGCAACGGGGAGGCGCACGAAGGGATTGGAGACCGTGCAGAGCATAAGCGTCAGGAATATTTGAATGCCCATTAAGGTGGCAATGACATAAGGAATCATCGCTGTCGGCGCACGCCGCGCTGTCACGGCAAAGATAGCCGAGAAGACCCCCAGCATCAAAGCCCAATACAGCAACGACCCCTCTTGCCCACCATAAAAGGCGGAGGTCGTATAGTACCACGGCATAGCCAGATTGGAGTGCTGCGCTACATAGCTCACGCCGAAATCATGCACCAGAAAGGAGGCGATCAGGGAGGCCGAGGCCAGCACCAAGAAAAACGCCACTGCCAGCACGCCGCGCCGCGCACTGCTAATCAGCACTGGCTGCTGGCGTATGGCACCAACGACAGCGATACTTCCTGTAAATAGAGCAAATCCTAAAGCAAGCAGGAGGGCACTATAGCCCAGAGCGGAAAAATGCACAGTCGTTCCTTCTCACGGTGTAGGCGTCGCGGCCTGGAATTTAGATGGGCATTTGGCGAGCAGCGTCTGCGCCTGGAATGGCCCCTGTCCCGTATAATGGCCCTCCACTACAACCTCAATACCTGGACGGAAAATGTCCGGTATAATTCCACTATAAATAACTGAGAGCGATTGACCGCCAGCGGTAATGGCAAATCTAACCAATTGCTGTGCATCATTGCGCACAACCGAGCCAGCCCGTACCACACCCGCCACACGCACCGATTGCGTGGTGCAGGTGGTGCAGCTCTTCAGTTCGTTCACAGTCATATAGTAGACGGCGTTCGCCTGCGTATTCGCGTAGACCAGATAGAGCACCGCACCCAAAATAACCAGACCACCGAGAATGAAACTCAGTGGAAGCCGCTTACGTCGGCGCGGAGACAATTTCTCTTCACTTGCTGCCGTTGTCAAAGTAGGCTGCACAATACAACCTCCAGGTTCGTTAGTGAGGTGCGATAGTTGCTTCAAACAAGCTGTTCAGTAGCGCACCCAGTAGAAATACTACAATGCCAAGAGCCAACAGCAGTTGCGGCGCAGCCTTTGAGAGCCGCGTCGAACGTTTTGCCAGCCGCCGTATATTACTTTGTCCAAGATACACCGCTAGTATAAACATAGCAAGCGCGGCGATAATTTTCAACCCCAGTACTAGCAGATAGGGCCAGCCAAGCGTTGTCTGGGTCAAACGATCAAAGGTCAGAAACGCGCCACTGAGTAGTAACACTCCGATGCAGATATTCACCATGCGTCTGTACAGGGCCGCTATCTGCGCGGCAATGGTGGGAGCAGATCCGCCCAATTTCAAAGCTGGGAGCACTACCACCAAATACATGATGCTACCACCAACCCACGCTGCTGCCGCGATAATATGGGCAGCACGCACAAGCACGCGAATTTCTACCATGACCTTCCTGCTCATTGTCTGCGTGTGATCAGCTCATCGCGGTTAGATGAGCGATTTAATGCCATTTTGTAACTCGGTCGCGGTCATCTCACGGGGTATACTACTGACGACAATGCCTTGTTTATTGATGAAGTACGTTGTCGGAGTATACGTTACGCCATAGTTGATAGCTGTTGCGCCACTCGTGTCCAGCGCGTTCGGATAGGTGATGCCATATTTCTGCAAAAAGCTCAAGCCATCGCTCTGCACATCTTGAAAATCCACACCGATAAAGACAATGCCCTGCACTTGCGCGTGCTGCCACTCTTTTTGCAGCATGGGTGCCTCTTCCTGGCAAGGTACACACGTTGCACCCCAGAAATTGAGCACGATGGCTTTGCCTTTGAAGCTCGCCAGATTCAGCACCGAGCCAGGTTTAGTCGTGAGAGCCGCCAGGGTAAAGTTGGGCGGACGATGTCCCTTCAATGGATCAACGACGCTATTCTCACCATTGCCCGCGTTGGGGGCGGGCGTCAACAGTTGCGTCCACAGCAAAATCAGCAGCCCAGCGTTGATGACGCTCACAACAGCAAAGATAATAATTCTGCGCTTGCGTGAGCTTTTGGGTTGCTGCAATTTTTGCCCTAGCTGGGTTGCATCATCCGTATAGTTTGTATTGTCCGTATCATCAGTCACGACGCTGTTTGTCTCCATCGTTCCGACTCAATCTCCATCATTATCCATGGTAATATTGTACAACAAGCTAATAAGCTACTATCAGCTTGATTATGTTGCTTCTGACTGATACGAGCCTTGCTATAAGCGGAACTAAACTTACAATAACCTGAATAGAAAACATGAAGCATCCCAGAACATGAGATAGACTCATGTTCTGGGATGCTTCATGTTTTCTATTACTTACTGCTGTAGCGTCACTTTGCTCGTGGAGAAAAGTTCAATGATCGCTTTGTTGAAAGCAGGTAAGTCTTTGGGACTGCGGCTGCTCACCCAGTTCCCATCGCGCACTACCTCCTGGTCAATCCAGCTCGCACCAGCGTTGCGAAGATCGTCCTGGATGGTGTAGTAGCTCGTCATGTTTTTACCCTTGACCAGGCCAGATGAGACCAGCAACCACGGGGCGTGGCAAATGACAGCGATAGGTTTTTTGCTGCCATCAATTTGCTGCACAAAAGCCTGCGCTTTCGGCTCCATCCGCAGAGCATCCGCGTTAACCGCGCCACCCGGCAGCAGGATAGCGTCGAAATCAGACGCATTGGCCTGATCTAGTGTCATGTCAACCTGGAAGGTGTCCGCCTTCACATCGTGGTTCATGCCCTGTACCTGCCCAGACTTCGGAGAAATTATCTTCGTGGTTGCTCCAGCCTCTTCCAGTGCCTTTTTGGGTTCTGCCAGTTCTGCCTGTTCAAAATCATCGGTGACTAAAATAGCCACACGTATACCGCTTAATATATTTCCTTGCATGGTTCACTTTCCTTGCCTACGCCAAGGCACAAGAGAAGAGAGATGTTTTAACAACAGCTTTGCAATCAACCCTTGTAGCCTCGCGCTTGAACGCTCAAGCCAACATATATCGCGCAGAGCTATGCTACAGTGCTACTATTTATAGTATTTATGGCTGAGCAATCTATTTTCTAGCATACAGAGTACACGAATGAGCGACATGATTGGATGCACTATGTTCCATGAAAGACAAGCAAGAAGAGGTCACGAATTGCCCATACCCACAGGCAGAGATCTGTGCTCTTTCTGGGTGCCTGGGCCAAGTGTCCAGGCTAAGAGGGACACCATCACTATTACGATACCCAGGAGGGTGAGCGCGTAAAATCCCATTAAGCCAATAAAGGCCAGGAGCAGCCCGGCAGCAGTAATAAGCGGAAAGATGCTGGGAGCAGCAGAGGAAGTGCGCAAAGTAAGCAGATACTCTTGTAATTGAGCCGCTTCTTGCGTGGCGTGTGTGGTTTGTACGACTTCCGCAGGTTGTACGGTCTGTGAAATAAGCAAATGTTCGATACTGGCGTGCAAGGCACGTGCATCGAAGGGTTTCGACAGGTACATTACCTGCCCCTGACCAACGGTTTGTTCATCTGCTGTGAGCGGTGTAGGAACCGGGCAATCCCAAGCCAAAACGATGATGGGCATCTGAGAGAAAAAAGGGTGCGCCTGGATAGCGGGCAGTAGCGACCAATTGCTTTGCACTCTATCGTCTACATCCAGCACTACCAGGCCTGGGCGTGCTAGCTCGTCTACAGGCAAACTAGTCGGAGAATAGCCTTCAACAACGCTCATGCCGTGATACTGTAAACCAAGCACAATAAGCCGTCGCAACGACGCGTCAGCTTCGATCAGGAGTACAGTTGGTTTTCTATCCTGAGACATGCAGGAGCCTCCCCGGCACGATACATAACTGCCTTTACTACTGCTCTTCCCCTCTTCTTCTAACGAGCAGGGATGCAAGGGGCCGCCGCCCCTTGACTGGGTTCTAGGGCTGCGCCCTAGTTCTCCCTCCCTCTCCCCTGCCGCCGTAGGCGGCAAGTCAAATGAAGAGAAACAAGATACGATTTTACTTACGCAGACTATTTCTGTCCAAAGCATAACTAGCTAGCATTACGCAAACATTACGAAAAGGGGAACAGACCTTACAAAACCCTGAACAGTTGAATTATAGCTTTGCCAGTTTGTAGCCCACATCTGGTACAGTCACTATGTAGCGTGGATGTCGTGGATCGGCCTCGATTTTACGTCGCAAACGGCTGATATAGACCCAGATAAAATCCACCTCCCGGTTATATTCTGGCCCCCATACTCTTTCCAGCAGAACTTCGTGCGTCAATACCAAACCTACGTTGTGCGCCAGGGTGCTGAGTAGTTTATATTCGGTGCGACTCAACTGCACTGGTTGTCCCTGGAGTATGACCTGGTGTTGAGCATAATCAATTGTCAATTCGCCAGTGGTAAAGATTGTCTGGCTCGGTTGTAATACCGTTGACGTTGCCTTTCGGCGCAGGAGTGCCCGCACTCGTGCCAATACTTCTTTCATGCCAAAAGGTTTAATGACCAGATCATCTGCCCCCAGATCAAAGAGGCGCACACGCACATCTTCATCGCAGTCATCGCAAAGCATAATCACCGGAATGGGCGAAAACTCACGTAAGCGTTGCAGTAGTTCCAACCCACCAATATCAGCCAGGCTGGTCGAAAGCATAATCGCATCTGGTTCTTCCAGGTCAAGCTGGCGCAAAAATTGTACGCCCTGGCTGACCGTCTGCACCCGATACTGCTGTTCCTCTAAATTAGCGCGCAAGTAGCGCGTCAGACGTACATCGGCCTCCGCTAGCAGTATATACGAACGCTGGCTTTGTTTGAGCGAGCCAGTAATGCGCGCAACTGGCAAGGCAAGCGGCCCGGTAGACACGCTACTGGGAGATTGCAGCGTTTGTGCTTGGCCTACCGATGCGCGAGGAGTAGCTAAGGGCAACGTACAATAAAAGGTCGCGCCCAGCCCGATGCCGGCAGATTCCACCCAGATTCTGCCACCATGCGCCTCAAAGGTAGTACGCGCCATCGCCAGGCCAAGGCCGCTCCCACTGTGTTGTCCATCGGATTGCGGTACACGGTAAAAGCGGTCAAAAATATGCTCCAGGTGCTCAGCAGCGATCCCCACACCGCTATCAGCCACGCTCAGCCGTACTTCAAGTTCATTGCACTCCAATTGGATGGTTATCGTTCCCCCAGTAGGCGCGTAGTTGACAGCATTATCTAGCAATGAATGCAAGGCTTGTTCTACACGCACGGGGTCGCAGGTCACGATCGGCACAACTCCTGGCACACGCAATACAAATGCATGGCGCGGCGCATCCTTTTGGCAACGCTCAAGTAGATGGGCTAGCAGTTCCGGCAGAGAAACCGGCACCAGGCGCAGTGTCTGTACGCCAGAATCGAGTCGCCACATTTCCAAAAGTGTATTGAGAACTTCATAGAGACGATCGGCATGCGTATCGATCATTTGCAGCATCTCACGTTGCATTACTGCATCCCAGCGAGTGGAATTGCCCAACAATGTCGTTGCACAGCCCTTAATTACCGCCAACGGTGTCTTGAGTTCGTGTGCGGCTAGCGCAAGTGTCTCACCACGCGTTTCTCCCGAGCCTCCCGCGCCATGTTCCAGCGAAATATCATCGAGCAATACGCCCCGCCCTAACAGATGGCCCAGGCTATCCCATAAAGGGAAAAAGCGCACACGCAACCAGCGTACCGCCGCATCCAGCAATGCCATGTCCAGCGAAGATTCAAGCTCAGGGGTAAACCAGGTGCGGTCCAGTGCGGATTGCACTTGCATTGGTTCGGCGGCAAGCGAGAGGAGTTGCTGCTGCATATCAAAAATCGGCTGCTCTATCAGCGTTCGGCTGGTAATGCCCAACAAACGCACGGCACTGGCATTAAAATATGTTACACGCTCGTTTGAATTTAAGAGGAGAAAGCCGCTACTCATATTGGCAGCGACCCCCGCCAAAATACTATATTCCTGCAAGAGTCCCGCCGAAACTGTTTGGGAATCCTTTAAGACGCCAGGGGTGGAAGATAGCGCACTCTCCACGGCCCACCAGCCGCTCCTATTTGTCTTATTGTTGGCAGCAAGTTCCATACAAAAACTACCTTTCACCGTTTGCGCGGGCTTGAGAAACTCAAGCTCCTTTATATTCTAACAAAGGGGTCAAGGTTAAGGAAAAAATGTGCTAAGAGGTTAGTGAGCAATATAGGCGATCATGACGATCAAGGCCAGGTGAATGAGCATGGCAATCACAAAGCCCCAGGCAATAAAGAGTATCCAGCGCCGATCGCTGGCCGATGTATGATCTGGGGAATACGAGTGTGGCCATCGCTCCGAGGCAACTATACCCATGGCAATACGCAAACGCAAAGGAGAGCGAACGGGGGAGCGGCGCATTTCTACAATGAGTGCCGCATAGCAATCTTGGCACAAGACCCACGAGGTACGCGGCTCTGGCACGCCCTCTGGCTCTATTAAGGGCACGGCGTCAAACCAGACACGATTGGTACAAATGGAGCAGCGTTCATTCGTTCGTTTTCTTGTCCTACGAGTACTTTCTCGACCACCTTCAACGGCAGAACCGTTGCGCATCGCGTCTCTCAATGTGGTCATCCTTTCCGTTTCTATGTGCCAATTTTGACATCACAACTACGAACGAATGCATAGCAAAATATGAATATATTCTATCACATATTTTGTGGTTGCTGGCTTTGCAATAGAAGATGGTGCAGTGGACAATTTCGGGTAGAGGAAAAAAGAAGACTCGTCTGGATAACTAGGGATATTTTATTGCCAGTGGCGTCACGCCACTGGCAATAAAATATCCCTGATTTGCTTTTACCCTCGAATAAGGGGGAGAAGGTAAACGGTACTGAACACGATGACCCAGACGACGTCAACAAAGTGCCAATACATTTCGGCTGCTTGTACGCCAAAGTGATTCTTGGCGGTGAAGTCGCCGCGTAACGAACGGATCAGCATAATCAGCAAGAAAATGACGCCAATCGTGACGTGCAGGCCGTGAAAGCCCGTGAGTGTAAAGAACGCCGAGCCAAAAGCTTGCGTCTGTGGCATAAAATGTTCTCCGAAGAGATTGCCATACTCGTATATCTGGCCGCCAAGGAAAATCAAACCAAGGATAATAGTTCCTGTCAGCCCGATTACCAGGTTCCGCCGATTGCCTTTAGCAATTCCAGCCCCGGCGAAACGCACCGGAATACTGCTGAGGAGGAGGATAACGGTATTGACCAACGGATAACGCCAATCGAGTTGATCTCCATTCGGCAACCTCCACGATCCACCGCGAATCTCAAGGTAGAGATATGATGCGATCAAGTTAGCGAAAATCAACGCTTCCGAGGCGATGAAGAAGATCATGCCCCACCAGTTGATATCACGCCCAGCCACTTGATGCTCTGTCACGGCGGTAATAGTCTGACCAGCCTGGCCCTCATTGCTCATGCGCATATGAACATTCTTCCTATCACTAGTGTGTAGCCTGTATACTTTCGTCCACAAAATGGGAGCGAGCTCTCTACGACCTACACCTCATTCATCGTCGTTCAAGTCCCCAACCAATAATGGCAGCAACGGCAAGGACTACCCCGATTCCCATCACAATCGGATGGGTAATAACGCCTACGAGGATAATAAGCATTGCAAAAGCGAGGGCAATGGGCCAATAACTCGAATACGAGTGAAAGGTTTGCTCTTGCACCGCTTTTCCCGTTTTAGAGGGTCGCTCTTTCGGGAGTTTTATTGGCTCATCAGGCACATCCGACCTCGTTTCCCATTGTTTCTGGTTTCAAGTTTAGTCCTTTACTATGGTCTATTTAGTGCGATCCCATTTTCCAGTCGGCGATATCCGGGTTTTTCTTGTCATAGAACGGACGTCGACTGCGCACGGTGGGGATCGTGGCGAAGTTGTAATGCTCAGGCGGTGATGTCGTATCCCATTCCAGGGTAAAGGCATCCCACGGGTCGTCGCCGGCTGCTGGTCCACTGCGCAAGGTGTAGATCAGATTCCAGAAGAAGACCATAATCGCGATACCCAGCATAAAGGCCCCAAACGTTTGCAGCAAGTTCATTTCGTTCCAGCCCAGATTTCCCGGGTAGGTGTAGATGCGGCGTGGCATACCAAGCAATCCCAGAATGTGCATGGAGAAAAAGGTCAAATTCACACCAACCAGCATGAGCCAGAATTGGACTTGACCTAAACGCTCATTGAGCAATTTCCCGCTCATCTTGGGGAACCAGTAGTAGAAGCCTGCAAAGATACCGAAGACAGTACCGCCAAAGAGCACATAGTGCAGGTGCGAAACAATAAAGTAGGTATCCGTCACCTGATAATCGAATGGCACAACGGCTAGAGCTACGCCATCCAGACCACCGATCAAGAACATGGCAATGAAGCCAAGGGCAAAGAGCATCGCCACCGTAAATTTGAGCTTACCAAAGGTAATTGTGGCAATCCAGTTGAAAATCTTCACGGCGGTTGGAATCGCGATTAGCGTGGTGCTGGTGGCAAAGAAGGCCTGTGCGATAGGCGGCAAACCGACGGCAAACATATGGTGCGCCCACACGGTGAAGCTCAAGAAGCCAATAGCGACACCAGACCAGGCGACAAAGGTATAACCGAAAATCGGCTTACGTGAAAAGACCGGCAACACATCTGAAATCATACCAAAGACAGGCAAGATCAAGATGTACACTTCCGGGTGGCCAAAAGACCAGAACAAGTGCTGCCAGAGCAGAGGATCGCCACCGGAAGCAGCCTGATAAAAGTGCGTTCCCAGGTGACGGTCTAAGAGTTCCAGGAAACTCGCCGCCGTCAAACTTGGCAAGGCGAAGAGCAACATGAAGGCTGTGATCAGCGTCATCCAGGTGAACAATGGCATACGGTTAATCGTCATGCCTGGTGCCCGCATCTTCAAAATGGTGACGACGAAGTTGAGCGAGCCCGCAATCGACGAGATACCGAGCAGCAGAATACCGAGCAACCAGAAGTCCTCATTCATGCCCGGCGTACACATGTACGCGTTACCACAAGCGGTAGTCAGCTCATTCAACGGTGCATAGTTGAACCAGCCGCCATTGGGTGCGGCACCAAAGATAAAACTCGAACCTAAAAAAAGTCCGGCGAAGAGGACAATCCAGTAGCCAAACGCGTTCAGGCGTGGGAAGGCCATATCGCGTGCCCCGATCATCAGTGGCACAATGTAGTTACCAAAGCCGGTGAGCGTAGGCATCACAAACAAGAAGATCATCGTCACGCCGTGCATGGTGAACACCTGGTTGTAAATCTCAGGAGTCAGCACCTTCCCGTTTGGTATCGCCAATTGGGTACGAATCATCAGAGCCTCTACTCCTCCCGATAGGAAGAAGAAAAAGCCAGTAATCATGTACATAATACCGATCTTCTTATGATCGGTGGTCATCAACCATTCGCCAATGTAGGTTTCATCAAGACGCTTGCGGCGAACTACGCCCGGTGTCTCGACGATTGTGCGGGTTGCCATGGGCATTCCTCCAAATATCCAGTCCTGTCTAACCATTCGATTGCCTGTTAGCTTGTCAGGCTAACAAACTACCAGCTACAACAGGGTCAACAAGCTACTTCAGACTCTCCAGGTAAGCTACCAGTTCATTGATCTGCGCGGGTGTGACAGTTATCACCATATCGTTGCCCGGCTTGTACTTGTATGTATCCGACAACCATTGATAAATGCCACAATTGGCGGGGTCATTCACCTTGCCATTGACGATATCACATGAGGTATCACCCGGTCGCCCCCACTCCAGTACGCCACCGGCAATCAAGTGACGGCTCCCAAAGTGGGTCAAATTCGGCCCAACTAGACCTGCTTGCTTCGGGTCGGTATAGCTTGTCAGGTTCACACCGACGATACCGTGACAGGCAGTACAACCGCCAGCACCTTTGAAAATCTTTTGACCTTGCTGGGCAAGCGTATCGGTTGATGAGAGCGCAGCCTGTTGCTGCCCACTGGCCCAGACGTTGAATTCAGCCTGCGTCAAAACTACCACGCTGAAGTTCATATGGGCATGTTGTGTGCCACAATATTCAGCACACTCACCACGAAACTCTCCGAGCGTATCGGCGCGAAAAAGCTTGGTGTTGTCGTGACCAGGAATCACATCTGTTTTACCAGTAATTGACGGTACCCAGAAGCTGTGGATGACGTTGTTGGAGACCAGGTCAGTCTGGATCACCGTCCCTTGCGGAATATAGAGGGTATCCGCAGTCACAATATTATGCAAACTGGGATAGTCAAACTCCCACCACCATTGGTGCCCAACAGCTTTTACCTCCAGGCGTCCGTTACCTGTAATGTTCTGCAAACCGAACATGGTGTAGATGGTACCCGCCAGGACCGCGAACAAGAAGAGGGAGGGTACAATTGTCCAGATAATTTCAACGGTGTTATTTCCCTGAATCTGCTTCGGCTGCGGCGTATTAGGCCGCTCTCGAAAGCGGACTATAGAGAAGATTAACCACCCTTCAACGGCTACAAATACTATCGTAGCGACAACCAGGGTAAACCAGAATAAGTTTGCTTCCTGACTGGCAACTGGCCCCGTTGGGTTTAATATCGAGGGCGAATTGTCGCCACAAGCGGCAAAGAGGAGCGAGGATAAAAACACGACTGGGATTATCATTGCCCAGCGTTTCATCCCGCGAAATAAAGGCATCCTCACTTCTGTTCTCCTAAAAAGCATGTTTTACGATGGCATGGAAAGACAGTGAGCTCATACAGGTTTGACCTACAATGAGACACTCTTGCCATTATATGCGATTACTATAGCGATTCTTCCTGAAAGGCGGCTTGCAGTGTGTTGCCTTCACCTTACAACAACCTGAATACAAACTAGGATTCATCAAACAGTGGCCTCACTCTGTGCGGCATCTAACTCCGCCTCTTCCAGCACTTGCTTTGCCTCCTGCTTTTGCATCCAACGAATGAAGATGATACTCACTATCACAATGTAGGCAATGTTTACTGGTACCCACATAATGAGTCCCCCCAACTGTTGATCGGTCGCTGGCGAAAGGCCCCAGATACGTGGAGCAGCCAGATATGGAGCGTAGAGGGGCGGAGCAAAGGTGAGACCAGCCCCCAGTGCAACCATCGGCATACCACTCAGGAAAAGATAGAGTATGCGCCCACCCGGCGAGAGGCGCGGCAAACCCTCCTCCAATGGACTGTAAACGGGCCACCAGTTTAATACAGCAAAAACGATGAAGGTGATGTGTTCCAAAATGTGTATTGACTGGTTCTCCAAGGTCGCATTATACAGCGGGGGAGCGTGCCAGAGCCAGAAATCAGCAGTGAAAAGGAAAAAGGCGATGGCGGGATAGGTGAAAAATTTGGCTATGAGAAATAGAGCGCGATTGCGCAGCAGGGGTTTCAGCATCCATGCAGGCGTCCCAAGCAGCAACAGTGGTGGCCCCACCATCGTCAAGCAGAGATGCTGCAGCATGTGCGCGCTGAAGAGGTAGCTATCGCCCAGTTCATCCAGAGGCGAAACGAGGGCCAGGAACATAATGAATATCCCCAGCAAGAAGGCCACGGTCTGACTAGTTTTGACCTGTTCCTCTGGATAATAGCGTTTCCGCAACACATTGAGGGCATAGAGGTACAAGCCAACAATGAGTGCCGTACCAACCACAATAGATGGTTCCCAATTCCATTGCGTGAGCCAGAAAGAGAGTCCTATATCTGCCATGAGCACTGGCGACCTTTCATCAGTGATGCCGCATTTTCACGTTTCCCTACTAAACTAAGTTTACAATAGGCAATCAAGAGGGAACAGAGTTGTGAAGGCTATGGGTGTGCTTCATTTTTTACCTCGCGAATTGCGGATTGCGTAGGGACAGGGGGCTGGGCCGTGGTCGATGGGGGGCCTTGTGCCTGTCCTGGTGGGGGTTCTGGACAACCCACCGGACGAGGACAAGCACAAGGCCCCCCATCGACCGCCACATCCGCCCCTTGTCCCTACACACAACGCAGCTCTTGCTAACAAATGAACCGCATGTGAGAACTATAAGCGTTCGATAATGGTGGCGATACCTTGGCCTACGCCGATGCACATTGTGGCGAGACCGTAACGACCGCCGCGCCTTTCCAGCTCATGGAGAAGGGTGACAACGATGCGAGCTCCGCTACACCCAAGGGGATGACCGAGGGCAATGGCACCGCCGTTGACGTTGAGTTTGTCTTCGTCAATCTCTAATTCGCGCATACATTGCAGCGCTTGTGAGGCAAAGGCTTCGTTGAGCTCGACCAGGTCGAGGTCTTTGATGCTGAGTCCAGTGCGTTGCAGAACTTTGCGTGTTGCCAGGATCGGACCCAGGCCCATGTAGGCTGGATCAAGACCAGCTACGGCGGAGGCAACGATACGCGCACGGGCTGACAGACCAAGCTGTTGAGCGCGACTCCGTGCCATCAAGACCAAAGCAGCGGCTCCATCGTTGATGCCCGCGGCATTGCCAGCCGTGACGGTGCCATCTTTGCGGAAGACGGGCTTTAAGGCAGCCAATTTTTGTAGCGTTGTATCGGAGCGGGGATGTTCATCCAGTGCCACAATGGTTGGCTCGCCTTTCTTCTGCGGAATAGTAACGGGGATAATTTCGGAGGCGAAGCGGCCTGCTTGTTGGGCGGCAACGGCTCTTTGCTGGCTACGCAAGGCGAAGGCATCCTGGTCGGCGCGGCTGATTTGATACTTTTCGGCAACGTTCTCGGCAGTCTCGCCCATGCTGTAGGGGTAATGCATAGCGGACAGTTTAGGGTTGATGAAACGCCAGCCGAGGGTGGTGTCTTCCAGCTTCATGCTGCGAGCAAAGGCGCTGTCTGCTTTGCCCATCACGAAAGGGGCTCGCGTCATGCTCTCGATGCCGCCAGCGACAAAGGTGTCACCCATACCCGTTTGAATGGCCTGGGCCGCGCTATTGATGGCCTGTAATCCTGAACCACAAAGGCGATTGACG